>JAQWNP010000012.1 GCA_029268515.1 Phycisphaerales bacterium
TTGCTGACTTCTCTGATTTTCTCGTCAACTTCGGAGCCACTGGCGAGAACCCAGCAGACATCAATGGCGATCTTGTCGTCGATCTTGTGGACTTCAGCGCCTTTCTTGTGGCCTACGGCAACGCTTGTGAGGACAATCGAAGCCAAAGGGAAGTATCCCCTCAACGCCGTCAACGTGCCTCAAGCAGGCCGTGAGCTGAGCAGCTCGTATTTTGAAGACCAGCCCAAGAGCACGCAATCTGCCACAGGATTGTGGTGACTCTTTTCTCCGCCAATCAAGTGCAGTCATCGAACGATGACCAAGTTTGGTGCGTACCGACTGCTGTCGTACCTCATGGCCTATGGCTTTCCAAAATGGCCTCAACACCTTTTTGCACTCTGAGATTGAAAGAACGCTTATGTCTCGATATCAGGCATGTGTATTACGCGCCTTGCCTGTTGTGGCGGCGATTGGGGGCATTCCAGTCGCCGTCAATGCCACAACTCATCAGAACTGCACTGCTGACATCAATCAGTCAGGCGTGGTTGACCTCGATGACTTCTCAATATTTTTGATTCACTTTGGCCAGATTGGCGTGAACATCGCAGACATTAACGGCGATCTGGTGGTCGATCTTGCAGACTTCAGTCAGTTGTTATTGAGCTGGGGACCCTGCCAAAATGAAGAGGCTGAGATCATCTTTGAACAAGACTTTGAACACCACCAATCCGGACTGTATACCGAGGAGATGCTGGACGCAGACTGGCAGTCACCAACTTGGTCGCAGGGAATCGATGAGGGCAGGGTGAGCATTGTTTCAACTGATGATGAAAATAATCATGCATTGGCAATCCAATACCCTCAAGGCGCGTTTGGCACATCTCAAACAGGTGCACAATGGAAACTCCTTTTTGATCAGTCATATGAATCTGTTCGACTAACCTACCGGATTCAATTCCAGGCTCCATTTGATTTTGTGAAGGGTGGCAAGCTGCCGGGACTGATTGGCGGCGAAGGCAATACCGGCGGGGGCATCCCAACGGGCACCGATGGCTGGAGTGCCAGGATGATGTGGCGCACACAAGGCAATGCCGTCCAGTACGTCTACCATCCCGACCAACCCAATAATTATGGAGAAGATTTACCTTGGACAATCGAGGACCAGGTGGTGCAGTTCACGCCTGGGCAATGGCATGAGGTCGTCCATGAGATCAAGATGAATACGCCAGGCCAAAACGATGGACATGTGACCTGCTGGTTTGATGGTGTCAAAGCCCTTGAGGCCGAGGCAATGCGTTTTCGCGATATTGCTGATTTTGGCATTGATGGGCTGTACTTCAGCACCTTCTTCGGCGGCAGCAATTCAACTTGGGCTACTTCAAAGGATGAGACCGTACTCTTTGATGACTTTCATATCGAAGCAATACTTTCTAATCAACGGTCACCTTAAATGACTAGACTTCCCAGTCGCTCAAATCACGATCGGCAATCTCGGCAAGTCGCTTGTTGTAGGGCTTGAAGTATTCCAGTAACTCTTGTCGCATCGCTGGCGACATTGGTTCGTAGCCACGTTTACCAGATCGCTTGTGCGTTTTGCGTACCGCCGTACCAACTGCCGTCTTGCTAATTGCTCCCAGAAGCGGCGCCACGCCAAGCCGCTTGGCAGCTGAACGAATGAGTGGAAACATAGCTGCATTTTTCATCTGCCCGATGGCTGCAGGCGTATGTTGCGGATCAACGCCAATAAACTCATAGATCGCGCTTATAAACTCACGGTCATCAAGAGCTAAGTCATCATAGAACAGCAGCTTGATGCGCTCTTGTGGATAATACTCCAGCAGCTTTTCAAGCTGTTCGCTGTAGCGACCCCGTGCCAGTAAATCATCATCATCTTTGACCGCCTGAGCAAAGGATGACCATCCTTGCTCGACACAGCGAGCCTGATAGTTGCTGTACGCCCGATCGACCGGATGGCGCATAATCATCAGAAGACGCACATCAGGCAATGCTTGAGCCATTCGTGGTATCGCGTCAAGTAGGCAGTAGCCAGTTGCGACTTCACCAACTGCCTGATGCGCGTGACTCACGCCAGCGAACTGTTCCATGTACCAGGGAAGCCCAAGATCAAACGTACGATCAAAAAAATATGTTTGCTTTTGTGGAGGGAGATACACCTGAGGATGATCTCGTAATGCGGCGTCGAGCCAAGTGGTACCACAGCGTTGACACCCTACAACTAAGAAGTTCAGGGGAAGTTGAGCAGCGCTGTTTTGCTTTTCTGTAGTGATAAGGCACCTCAGGACAAGCCCATTAATTAAGTAGCCTGTTTCTTGTCCAAAGCACAGGCCAGCATACGATACAGAGTCTGGCTGAAGGTTTGCCATCCGGATCGCCTCTCAGACACATCTGCACCATAGCACCGAGAACTGCCCTATGTCTGAAGTCCGCCGTGGCATTATTCGCATTACAACTAACTACGGAAGACTTTTCTCGACATTAGCCATCGGCTTGGCCTTGGTGCCAATTCAGCTGGCGTGGCTCGGCACCAATGGCTTTGGGCTGCTTATGGCGGTAGGGGCAACGGTGGGCTTGGCTGCCATGCTCCGAGACATCATTCGGCATTCTATGGTGCGAGAGCTTGGCGCTGTCTGGCATCTGGCTATTAGCGAGAATGCAACATCTGAGGATCGCGAAAAATTCCGCAGTGTCTATGCGGCGGCATTCTGGCTCTGCGCCGGAGCCTCCATTGTCACGGCTTTGATTTTTGTGGGCTTTGCCGCCTTACTTGAGAATGCCATCTGGCCTTTTGAGGAAATGCCTGAGGCCTACCGCGAGGGTGGTTTGTGGATTCTCATTAGCGAGGGAATTGGAACCACACTCCTGGTTTTGCTCGCACCTGCCTACAACATGTATGTGGTCACAGAACGTTTTCTCGCCAACAATATCTGGGACACACTGAGAAGGGCCTGCTATCTCATATCGGCGGTTGTGCTGTTTAGTATTCTTGGCACAAGTAATCCTGAACAGAGTTTGATCCTTTACGGCGTCTGTTCAGCAGGCCTTTGTGTCATACTTCTTCTTATCGCTGTTGCCCTCATTATGATTCAGATGCCGCTGACCCGGCCACACCTGGGTAAAGCGAAGTGGTCAGCGATGCGCGAAATAGGTGGAACATTTGGATGGAACGGCGGTGTGATCACCGCCATGAATCTACATGAACGCATCGGCTTGTGGATTATGTTGGGTACCTTTGGACTATGGGGCTCGACCGTGTTTGCTCTTGCCCTCAGGCTCGTCGGTTACGTTCGCATGCTCACACTAGGGCTCTCATTTGGGCTCGACGCGGTAAGCGCACGTCTCACGACATCATCCACTGGCCATGAAGATGATGCCACACAGGGCACACTTCGGGCAATCGTGCATCACTCCACAAGACTGCATGGCTATGTTGCATTTCCTGCTGCCATCACAGTCTTTTTACTAGCCGAGCCGCTTTTACGAATCTGGATTGGCGGAACAGTGACAGATCCTGATCCTGAGACAGGTCGAGCCGTCATCTCCGCTGCTGCCGTATTGGTTCAAATCATGGTGTTTGGCATGGCAAGCCGAGCGATTGCGGATGGGTGGATGAAAATTCTCTATGGAGCTGGCCATATAAGG
Source organism: Phycisphaerales bacterium (assembly GCA_029268515.1). Lineage (NCBI taxonomy): Bacteria > Pseudomonadati > Planctomycetota > Phycisphaerae > Phycisphaerales > Phycisphaerales bacterium. The sequence continues at coordinate 3,640 of JAQWNP010000012.1, forward strand.
CGCTATGCACCAATCATCTTTGCTGGAGGCATTGCCAATCCACTCATTACATTTGCACTGATCTACTCGCTGCCCGAGGGAAGTCGCTACCAAGGTGCTGCTTGGGGTTTTGCTTTTTCTCTCGTCATTGCACACTTCTTGCTGCTTCCAGCTGCGGGCGCGTCTAAGTTGGGTATGACATGGGCACAGATGCTGGGCGCACTTTGGCGACCATTTTGGATCGCTGCCATTGCAAGCGTGGTTTACCTGATTGCGCTCACCTCTACACTCTGGTGGGTCGTACTCATTGTTTGCAGTTGCTACTGCCTACTGTATGCGATCCTCTGTTTTTTCCTTGGCTTGGAACCATCGGAACGAAAAGGGGTATCCCAGTTGCTAAAGCGAAAACAATCACCACAAAGCATGTCCCATCTTTAGCCTCCAACGATATATAGAGGGCCTGCCAAGAAGGATGATGCCCTTGGAGTCCAAATTAAAGATAGTTGTCCCCATGCCCAATCTAAGAACAACTTTCAATAGTGGGATTGCTTAGTGTGAGGCTGGGCAAGTCGCCATTCAGTGGACTTGTACCAACGGGAGACCATGATCATGATTAAGACAATTGCGATTGCCACGCTGACAGGGATTGCTGGTATGGCACTGGCCCACCCAGTTCATACGGAACTTTCAAACCAGGATCCTGCAAGGCCAAACCGGCCACCCATCAATGAAAACGAACAGACGCTGCCAAAACCTCAAGTACGCATGGAGATTAAGGATGGCGTAAGGCACATCAAAGCCAATGGCATTCCCAATCATGTCACCGGCAAGTTTCCAGGCCGTCGCAATCCGAACTCTATTTCGGCGCAGCAATATCACTTCATGATGCCAGTGACGCCCACGATTGCTTCTTCTTCTCAGCCTGTCGGAATGGCTTTCTTCGGTGTTGCTACCAATGGCATCCCATTTGAAGCGGGCACGGCCGAGTGGTGGAACAATGATCGCCGCTCAGGCTGGCATATTGAAGCGAATACTGGATTTGCCGATCTCGGACTGGATATGAACCATGCCCATGTTCAACCAAATGGTTCCTATCACTACCACGGGCTCCCCACAGTCTGGCTAGAAACATTGGGCAATCAACCCGGAGCACGCGCACCACAACACCTCGGTTGGGCCGCTGATGGCTATCCCATCTATGCGCAGCTTGGGTATAGCGATCCAATGGATCCACAAAGCGAAATAAAATCATTGCAACCCAGCTACCAACTCAAACCAGGCACACGACCCGAACCGCCAAGTGGGCCTGGCGGACGCTTCGATGGACGCTATGAGGAGGACTTTGTTTATGTCGCTGACTCAGGTGACTTAGATGAGTTCAATGGCCGCTATGGTCGCACCCCTGAATTCCCAGAAGGCACCTATTACTACGTGGTGACTGATGCCTTTCCAAATGTGGCACGGTCCTGGAAAGGCATTCCGAATCAAACCTTTATGTCCAAAGGTGGTAGCGATCGACGTGGCCGAGAAGGTCGCGGCGGCCGGCCAGGTCGTCCAAATCAGCAACCAGGACGCCCGCCTCGTCGACCGGGCGATGGTCGCGGGGGACGCTAGGTCAAATTACTCAGGCGTAATTTGGCCCAGTGGCTTCCACTCATTTTGGGGCACCTTGATCATGTCTGAGGACAGAATGGTCACAGACGTATCAGTGGTGCTTGCAAGACGATTTCCCATCATCAGCACCATTTGGCCAATGGTCTGACGCTCAAGATCATTGAGGGCATTCCAATTATCGGCATTGACATACAAGCGGGTCGGCTTGAGGCCCATGCCAGTAATCACATCAGTGGCCATGAGATCCTGCATCCGCTCGGTAAAAACATGATCCTGAGCTGATGTGGGTAGCCATGCAGGTGGCGGATCGCCTTTGGTCCAAATCGCCGGCTGCACATTCCCTTCCAGGAGTGGCTCAACGGCGGCTGTTGAGGCTGGAACGCTCTCTTTTCCGGTGATGGTCTCGTCGTCGCCGGGGTTCATGACCCAGCCCACAATCCAGATTGCAATACCAACAAAAACCACTGCGATAATCAAGTATTTAGCCATAGGAGGGTACTGTAGCGAAGCAACACGTCACACGCGACCCCAAAGGCCACATACCCACACTTGCTGGTAACTGCCTGGGGTGGTTCAATAGGGGTTCAGCCCCGAAAAAGAATCGGCCGAAGGAGCCCTTTAATGCCACAGATATCCACCTCCACCCAAATTCTGCTTGCCACGTTGACACTATCAATAGGTGCCAGTCTCCAAGCGGTCGAGATTACGGTTTGCCCAGCAGGGTGCGATCAAGCAACCATCCAAGCCGGCATTGACGCTGCGGGCCCAGGGGATTCGGTCATCGTGACGCCTGATGAGTATCGGGAGAACATCAATCTGAATGGCAAAGAGATCACGCTCACCTCAAGTGAAGACGAATTGTTCGTCATCCTCAAGCCTGCCCCAGGCACACCCGATGAGCCTGTTGTTTCTATTACAAGTGGCAATGTGAACTCAACAATCATCGGCTTCGACATCCGCAACGGTGTGACCACAGGCAATGGCGCCGGCATCAGGATCGAAAACAGCACCGCAGAAACCAGAACCCTTATTTTTCAACGCTGCGTCGTTTCACGTAACCAAACCGACGAAAACGGCGCCGGTGTTTCAGTGAGTGGAGCGAATAGCCTTGTCACATTTACGAATTGCACGTTCTCCAACAATAGCGCAGGCGGTAATGGCGGGGGAATGACTATCGAGATTGACGCGGTGGTTACGCTCGAAGGCTGTCGCTTCCAACGCAATGCCGCAGGTGGCCTTACTTCAGCGTCCGGTGGCGGACTCAATATATCTGATGCTGATGCAACCATCACTGGTTGCAGTTTCAACATAAACGTGGCGCCAGAAAATGGCGGCGGCCTCAACATGGACTGTGGCGAGGGCTTTAAAGTCGATTTATACAATTGTGCATTCTCCAGTAACAGCGCCAAGCTGGGAGGCGGCTTCTATGGAACAGGCGACGCCAAATTCACCGTAAAATACTCTCTCTTCAAAAAGAACACTGCCACAACAAATGGTGGCGGACTTGCTTTTGATCGCCTACGCAACAGCGTTGGAAAATTCAATACGATCAAGCGAAACGTTGCTTTTGATAATGGCGGCGGCCTTTATGTTGCGTACAAAAACTTGACGTTTAATTATCTCACGATCACAAAGAACACCTCGGTCAATGGTGGCGGAGTTGATGCAAACAACGCCAGGGTGAAACTCTATGATTCACGTGTTTGCAAAAATGAAGGCGGCAACACGAATGGCAACGTCGTAGCCAAATCTGATACACAAATTTGCTCTGACTAATGCGTGACATAGGCGCAACCCATAGCGTCCTCGCGGCGCAATAAAGCGAGCCGCCGAATTGTATAAAGTAGATCTGCATACACATATCCTGCCTCCGAAGTGGCCTGATTTTGCAAAGAAGTGGGCTGATGACCGCTGGGTCACGATGACACAGACATCTCCATGCTGTGCTGATTTAATGTGTCAAGGAAGTAAGTTCAGGCAAATCGAGTCTAATTGTTGGGATCCCCAACGTCGCATTGAGGAATGCGATGAGACGGGGGTCAATGTCCAGGTGCTTTCTACCGTTCCCGTCATGTTTAATTACTGGGCAGACGGCGACAAGGCACTCGAGCTCGCAAAGATTCTCAACGATCATGTCGCACAAGTCGTACGCGAATTTCCAACCCGTTTTTTAGGACTGGGAACGGTGCCTCTGCAATCCCCTGATCTAGCCATTGCTGAACTTGAACGGTGTATTGGTGAACTGGGCCTGGCTGGCGTGCAGATTGGCACCCATGTCAATGGCTGCAATTTAGATGACGATTCAATTTTTCCGTTCCTTCAAGCAGCCGAAGCAAACAATGCCGCAGTCTTTGTGCATCCATGGGACATGCTTGGCGCGAATCGGATGCAGCAATACTGGCTCCAATGGCTGGTTGGCATGCCCGCTGAAACAGCGTTGGCGATGTGCTCCCTGATCTTTGGCGGCGTACTTGACCGGCTTCCGCGACTTCGGATTGCTTTTGCTCATGGTGGGGGTGGCTTTCCAAATATCATTGGCCGTGTTGAGCATGGATTCAATGTGCGGCCGGATTTATGTGCGGTCAACAATTGCAATGACCCGCGAAGCTACCTTGAGCGACTCTACGTAGACTCTCTCGTCCATGATCCATTGGCTTTGAATTTACTCATTGACTTGTTTGGCTTTGATCGCATCGCAGTTGGCTCCGACTATCCATTTCCTCTCGGTGAATCAAGGCCTGGCATGCTGGTCGAATCACTGCCCGAGCTCACCAAGACGCAGCGTGGCCGAATGTTGGCTGGAACAGCTCTTGAGTTCCTAGGCATCAACCCAACCCACACCGTAGCGAGAGATTTTCAGACAGCATGCAGCGACTAGCACCCATCAAACATCCAATGCCTGCTGATGATTTTTCAGGAACAAGAGCATTTGCTGTTGCTGCTGATGAGTGCGATCCACTCCATCTCCTTCGAGATGAGTTTGAGCACCCATTTGACGAGAACGGAAATTCAATTCGCTACTTTGCAGGCAACAGCCTGGGGCTGATGCCAAAGAAGGCAAAACAGCTCGTTGCGCAAGAGCTTGATGATTGGGCGAAGCATGGTGTCGACGGCCACCAGCATGGTGATTCAGCCTGGTACCGTTACCACGAATTATTCCGTGAGACTGGCGCCGCAATGGTCGGCGCTCAGGCCGGCGAAACCGTCATGATGAACTCGCTGACGGTCAATCTTCATCTGATGTTAGTCAGCTTCTATCAGCCTGATTTGCCGAGCGGCCGCACAAAGATTTTGCTCGAGGAGCCGATCTTTCCATCAGATCGGTACGCGATAGCCTCACATATCCGATCGCGTGGCCTTGATCCAAACGAACACGTCATATGGATTCGCCCGCGACCCAACGAGCACTTAATTCACACTGAAGATGTGGAGCAACTGCTGCGAGATCATGGCAGTGAGATTGCGCTTGTCATGCTGGCTGGTGTGAACTATTTCACCGGTCAATTCATGGAAATCGATCGCATTACGCAGGCTGGCCATGCTGCAGGTTGCATTGTGGGATGGGACCTCGCACATGCCGTTGGCAACATGCCGCTTGAACTGCATGAATGGGGACCAGATTTTGCTGTTTGGTGCTCTTACAAATATCTCAATTCAGGACCCGGCGCCATTGCCGGTTGTTTTATTCATCAGCGACATGAACATTCACTCGAACTCAATCGCTACAGCGGATGGTGGGGGAATGATCCTGAAACACGATTTGAATTCAATGATGCCTTTTATCCCCAGCGGGGCGCCGATGGATGGCAACTCAGCAATCCACCGATTCTCGCCATGGCGCCACTGCGAGCCTCGCTTGATCTTTTTCAGCAGGCTTCCATAAAAAAGCTTCGGGCCAAGAGTATTGCACTGACTGGGTATTTGCGATGGTTACTGGAACAGGCCGAAGGAAAGCCATTCGAAATTATCACTCCCTCTGACCCTCATTTATGTGGGTGCCAACTCTCACTGCTCGTCCACGATCAACCGCGAGAACGTTTTGAGGCCGTACGCGCCGCACACATGGTGTGTGACTTTAGAACCCCAAATGTCATACGGGTTGCGCCAACACCGCTCTACAATACCTTTGAAGATGTCTGGGTCTTAGCAGATGTACTCTCAGCACAACAGGCAAAAAATCAATGACCCAACACGCCGTCATCGTGGGGGCTGGCCTGGCTGGGAGTCTACTTGCCTGCCATCTCGCCCGCGCAGGGTGGAAGGTCGATGTCTATGAGGGTCGCCCCGATCCAAGAAACGCCGGTTTCATTGGCGGCAGATCAATTAACCTCGCTCTTTCGACCCGTGGTATTGACGCGCTGAATCAAGTGGGGCTTGCAGAGCGCGTTCTCAAAGACGCTGTTGCAATGCCTGGCCGTATGCTCCATGACAAAGAGGGCCGCCAGACCTTTCAGCCCTATTCAGGCAAACAGAACAATTTCATCAATTCGGTCTCGCGGGGCGGACTCAACATCACCCTTCTCAAGGCGGCCGATGATTATGATTCGGTCACACTACATTTCGAACGGAGCTGCACTGGAATCGACCTCAAGCAGGGCATTGCGACCGTGTGTGATCTCAAAAACCAGACCTCAACAACGCCGGAGTGCGATCTATTGATCGGCGCCGACGGCGCTTTCTCGAAAGTGCGAGAGAGCATGGCCACACAGGCAGGGTTCAGCCACTCGATTTCCTATATTGATCATGGCTATAAGGAACTGACGATTCCAGCGGCCGCCGATGGAAGTCATGTGCTTGATCCGGAGGCACTTCATATCTGGCCACATGGCGAGTCAATGATGATTGCATTGGCCAATCAGGATGGCTCCTTTACATGCACACTCTTTTGGCCTTGGAATGGCCCAATCAGCTTCAATGCCATCAAGCGATCTGAAGACGTACAACCACTCTTTGAGGCGCACTTTAAAGACGTGGTCCCACTGATGCCAGATCTTGTCGAACTCTACATGAAGAACCCAACAAGTTCACTACAAACCATTCGTTGTGGGCCTTGGCATTTTGGTGACAAAGTTGTTCTGATTGGAGATTCTGCTCATGCCATTGTTCCTTTTTTTGGCCAAGGCATGAATGCCGCCTTTGAGGACTGCACTGTTCTCACGCGTCATCTTTCGGCTTCTGATTCAGTTGCCCAGGCAATCGCAGGCTTCTACGCTGAGCAGAAGCCAAACGCTGAGGCAATTGCAGATCTTGCACTTAGTAACTTCATAGAGATGCGAGATACGGTTCGATCGCCAATATTCAATGTAAAAAAGAAGATTGAGCGATTCCTCACTCAGATCTCAAGAGGTCGGTACAAGTCGCTCTATGAGATGGTGTCTTTCACGACCATCCCTTATGCCAAAGTCTGCCAGCGAGCTCGCCGTCGCCAGCGTATTCTATTAGCTGCTCTGTTCACTCTCACCGCCGTTCTTATTATCTGTGGCCTACTTGCCATTGGCTCTACTTTTTAGGTGTTCTTCGCCAAATGACCGAGACGCAACCACCATTGACGTATGCTCGCTATCTTCATCTAGATTCACTCCTGCATCTTCAGCAAGCGCAATCAAATCCTGCTGAACACGATGAAATGCTTTTTATCATTATTCACCAGACGTATGAACTGTGGTTTAAGCAAGCACTTCATGAACTAGACAGGGCAAAAGAGCATCTAGCCAACAATGAACTTTACGGGGCACTAGGAACCTTCAAACGAGTTCGCATGATTCTCAAAACACTCGTTGGCCAGATCGACATCCTGGAAACCATGACCCCGGTTTCTTTCCAGAGCTTTCGGGATCGCCTTGATACCGCCTCTGGATTTCAATCAATGCAGTTCAGAGAGTTGGAATTTGTCCTTGGTGCTAAACGTCCAGAAGTTTCAAAATATATCAAGCCAAGCATGCTTGGATATGAAGCCGTCATAAGAAGACTCAATGAGCCTTCACTCACTGATCACTTTCATACCTTTCTCATTGCCAACGATGCAAAAATACCGCAGGAGGTATTGGATCGCGACATAACCCAACCCAATAGTGCCAATGAGCAAGTACAGCATGAATTGGTCCGTCTTTACCGAGAACGCCCCGACCTCGCCTTGCTGTTTGAACTGATGACCGACATTGACGAGGGCCTACAGGAATGGCGATACCGCCATGTCAAACTTGCCGAACGCACGATTGGGCAGAGGCCTGGGACTGGAGGGTCCCCAGGCATCGAATTCCTAAAGCGATCGTTGTTCACTCCTGTCTTCCCCGACCTTTGGCAAATTCGGAATCAGCTCTAACCATGGAAGTGCTCTACGATATTTCACCATCGATCGATTCTGACCTGGCTGTCTGGCCAGGAGACACACCAATTTCCCGACGAGTCCTCATGGATATCGAGAAGGGTGATTCAGTTCGCCTCTCGACCATGACTGCAACCGTTCACCTGGGATCCCATGCCGATGCACCTTCTCACTATGCAATGGATGGTGCCGGCATCGAACAATGGCCACTGTCTTATTTCATTGGCCCATGCCAGGTCATGCATGTTGATGTCAAACCAGGCGACCTTGTTGGTATACAACACTTAACTGGCGAGATACAAGCTGGCAGAATCATCCTTGCCGGCGGCACCTATCCAGATCCAACCCACTTTAATGAGGACTTCTGCGCCCTCGATCCCGCTCTGGTCGATCACTTGCATGCGGAAGGGGTGATGACTGTTGGTGTCGACACTCCGAGCGTTGACCCATTCGACTCAAAAGATTTACAAGCCCACACCCGTTTCTACCACAATGAAATGGCGATTATTGAGACCCTCCGCCTTGAAGGGGTGCCCGATGGTTTATATCAATTGGTGGCTCCGCCACTGAAGCTTGCTGGCTTTGATGGCAGTCCTGTGCGCGCCGCGCTTTGCTCGCTCTAGCGAATGGTGGCAATCACCTTGACTTCAACGGCAATGGGCGTTGGAAGCGAACTAATCTCAATCGTTGTTCTTGTCGGATTCGGATTACCCGCACCAGCAAAGCACTCGGCGTAAATCTTGTTGTAAGTTTTGAAGTCGCCCTGCATATCGGTAAGAAACACCAGCACGTCAACGATTTGATCCCATGAAGAGCCGGCGTCTTCAAGAACGTGCCGAACATTACGAAAGCATGATCGACACTGAGCTTCAATGTCCTTATGAACGACGCGCCCCTGATCATCTAAAGTCACACCGGGAATTTGACTACTGCCACGCTCCCTGGGGCCAATGCCAGAAAGGAAGAGCAAGTTGCCAACGCGGCGTGCGTGTGGATAGGCGCCAACTGGCTCAGGTGCTCTTGATGATTCAATTCCAGTCATGAAGGCGATGGCTCCATTGCGAGGCAAATATTTTTTGGTTCTGTGAAAAATCGTAATGCTTCATCGCCACCTTCACGCCCGATGCCACTGGCTTTCATTCCACCAAAGGGGACGCGCAGATCTCTCAGCATCCAACAGTTGATCCAAACCGTACCCGCATCCAGCTCAGCGGCCACGCGATGGGCCCGAGCAACATCTTTCGTAAAGACGCTGGCAGACAAACCGTAGACCGTGCTATTGGCCATAGCGATCAACTCAGATTCGTTTTCAAAAGGAATCACAGACACGACGGGACCAAAGATCTCTTCTTGGTTCGTAAGGCAGGTGTGAGAAAGTCCAGAGAGCACTGTTGGCTCACAAAAGAAGCCATCCTTGCATCGCCGAGGCAAATCACGCGGTGGGACACCACCCACGTGCACTACAGCACCCTCGTCACGGGCTCTTTGAATGGCCGAGAGCACCTTCTCTTGATGCGACTGAGAGACCAACGCGCCTTGCTGCGTAGTGGGCTCAAGTGGATCGCCTATTCTCAATGCGACAGCCTGTTGGCATAATGCATCAACGAATCGATCCATGATGGGCGCTTCAACAAAAAGGCGTGAGCCACAGAGGCAAATTTGCCCCTGGTTAGCAAATGCTGCACGGCATGCCAGCGAGACTGACTGATCAAAGTCTGCATCAGCAAAGACAACATTAGGATTCTTGCCACCTAACTCAAGAGAAACCTTCTTTAGGCCTGCCGCCGCTGCCTTGCCAATGATGGCACCTGTACTTGTGCCGCCAGTAAAAGAAACTGCCTTGACTTTGGGATGTTCAACCAGGGCGATCCCTGCTTGGTCACCGCGCCCATGCACAATATTGAGGACCCCCGGCGGCAAACCAGCTTCGTCAATAATTTCGGCCAGCAAGAAAGCCGTCATGGGCGTGACCTCAGACGGCTTGGCAACCACTGTATTACCAGCTGCTAAAGCTGGTGCAATCTTCCATGTCAGGAGATACAGAGGCAAATTCCAGGGAGAGATACAACCGACCACACCAAGGGGCTGCCGCAGCGTGTAATTGAGTGCCATATTGTCTGAGACATAGGCCTCTTCATTGACGTGCAAGATACTGGTTGCAAAGAAACGAAAGTTCTCAGCAGCTCGGGGAATATCGACACCTTTCGATAGCCCAATCGGCTTACCATTATCAATCGTCTCTGCCTTGGCGAGCACTTCAAGACGACGCTCAATTCCTGCAGCCATGGCCAGCAACAAATCACTTCTTTGCCTGACCGGCATTAAACGCCAAGCTGGAAACGCGCGGTGAGCTGCCTCAACCGCACGACTCACATCTTGTTCATCGCCTGCAGCAACTTCACAATAGACCGCTCCGGTCGCGGGCTCGACATTTGGTAAATAGGCCCCATTCAAAGGCGCCACTAACTTGCCGTCAATGTAATGATCGAGGCGTTTCACTTCTGACCCAATCCTGGCTGCGCCGCAAGTCGGCCACCATCAACAGGAATACTCACTCCATTAATGTAACCAGCCTGTTGTGAGGAAAGATAAACAACAAGATCTGCCAACTCTCCTGGCTCAGCAAAACGCCGGGCTGGCACAGTGGCCATGACCATTTCTTCTGCTTCTTTTTGTGTTGTGCCCTGACGTTCCGCCAACTTACTCATCATGCCTTTTAAACGATCTGTTCTTGTAAAACCCGGAAGAACATTATTGACCGTAATACCATCGGGACCGAGCTCTCGAGCGAGTGTGCGCGACCAATTGCCTACTGCACCCCGAATCGTATTTGAAACACCAAGGTTGCCAATTGGCATGATGACTGAAGTAGAAATAATATTGATAATTCTTCCCCAGCTCTGATTTCGCATTGACGGCGTCACCGTCTGAGCAAGCACCTGATTACAGAGCAAGTGCTGCGAAAAGGCTGCAGCATAAGCCTCAACATCAGCTTCAATTGCAGGGCCAGGCGCCGGCCCTCCAGAGTTATTGATCAAGATATCAATACCACCAGATTCATCGACATGCTTCTCGACAAGCTTCCGCAACTGCTCGAGCTGCAAGAAGTCGGCTGAGAACCAGTGATGGCAGCGCCCCTCAACATCTGCCAAGCCAGCATGAACCGAAGCCAACATTTCGCCATCGCGAGCCAAGAGTGTTACGGCGGCACCATGCCGAGCAAGGGCCTCGGCGGTTGCACGTCCAATACCACGACTCGCTCCAGCAACCAGAGCACGTTTTCCTGTGAGATCAAGCATGCCATCAGGATACCGTCTTTGTCGCCTGGCCTGGGCCACGTGACCCCATTGCGCACACAAAGAAGCTCAAGCTGGTCGCAACTAGCATCTGCCAACCGAACCAGAGCGGGCGGTAGACCGCTGTCTCAACCTCAATTCTCATGAAATCTTGTTGTAAGAGCCAAACTGCAATGAAACCCACAATCAGGGCTGCGATGGCAGACCAAGCATTGCCTCGGGGCGTCAGCAGAATAGTAAGAAAGACCCCCAGCAACCCGCTATAGGCGAAGACCATCACGCCTAAAGCAAAATCGATAAGAGAGACCCTGTTTTCGGCATTGTGTTGCACCAGGACGCACCCCATTGCAAAGAGCGCTAAGGTCACTGCCCAGACAACAACGGCAAAACGGCTCACGCGAAGCTCGCTTGCAGGGGCCGGATCTCGCTGATGGCGCCAACGATGCCAAGGACGATAAAAATCTGCGACCGAAGTAGATGCCATGGCATTCAGCGCAGAGTCAATGCTACTCATGGCCGCAGCAAAAAGACCTGCCAGCATCAATCCACGAATCCCAGTTGGAAGTTCTTCGAGGATAAAAACAAGAAACACTTTCCGCGTATCGTTATCAGGTAGTCTTCCGCCAGCATCGCCCATGAGCTCAGGCATGCCATAAAAGATGGCGAGCAATAGTCCAATAGCAAGGAATAAAAGCAGGACCGGCCAGGTCACGATATTGGCCCAAATAATCGCCCACATGCCACTGCGAGCGGTACGGCAAGTCAACATGCGCTGCGCAAGATCTTGATCTGTACCGTATGCCGCCAAATTAAAGAGCGTCATACCGAAGACAATTGACCAGATCGTCCATGGCTCAGTCAAACTCAAACTGGTATTAATCAGAGTGAGCTTATTGCCATCAGATGTCGTTTTCAGTGCATCAAAGGTCTCAGTGGCCGAGAGCGGAATCTTGTTCCACAAGATAATCAAAGCCACCACAACGGTAGAGATATAGACAATGGACTGGAGAACATCAGTCCAAATCACAGCGCGTATGCCCCCAAGCACCGTATAAATCGTTGCACCAGACGCAATGATGATCAAAGAGAACATCATCTGCGCAGGTTCAATATCACCAAATGCAATCAGCGAAAAGGGGATACCAACAATGTAAAGGCGAGCCCCGGATGCAAAGACCCGCCCAACCATGAACATGCCACTGGCGCATTTTTGAGCGACCGGCCCGCACGTATGACCCACCACTTCATAGATGCTGGTCACACCTTGCCGGTAGAAGACCGGCAAAAAGACCAGGCCAACGATGAGCACTGCTATGAGCGCCCCAAGATTACCGGCGAAGTAGGTCAGATTGCCAACGTAGGCCTGTTGCGGACCACCAATAAATGTGGCTGCCGATTGGCTTGTTGCTAGCACACTCAGCGCGACTGCCCAAACCGGCATTTGTCGACTGGCCAAAAAGAACTCATCTTTGGTTCGATTGGTACGCCCGACGATGGCGCCCACCGCGACCACCACCACCAGATAAACTCCGACAATCACCCAATCCCAAGGGCTAAAGCTGGTGTCCGCTAACAATGGTGTCACCCAGGCAAGGTTATCGACCGTTCGCAGCATCCGTGCAGCCCATCTGACGTGAGAGGTTCCATAAGCCCCCTAGAAGCACTGTAAGGCATCTACTGGGATGTCTACAAGTAGTCACCAGCGGGCCAGCGATCCCGACAGGGGAGAAGCTGAGAGGGCGGATCCTACCCTTTTGATGAGGACTTTCCCCACCAGCAGGGTTTTCTAGAGCCCAGAATATTGAACCGGCGCTGTTTGATCGGTAAGATGCCCGGCCCGACAATCGGGGGCCAACGGCACCAGGCAACATTGAGCAGTGATTGCTGCGACCTGGGATGCCATAATCAGGAGTGACCCATGTACGCCATCGTCGAAGACAGCGGAACTCAGATCAGAATGACCGAAGGCGAGGTCATTGATATCGATCTACGTGACCTTGGCGAAAAAGCCAAGACGGTCACATTCGATCGCGTCCTTCTTGTCAGCGATACCAACAAGAAGAGTGCTGCCAAGGTGGGCCAACCTTATCTTGATGGCGCATCAGTAAAAGCTGACGTTCTTGACCAAATCAAAGATGACAAAATTGATGTCATCAAGTTCAAACGTCGCAAGGGCTACAAGCGTAAACAAGGCCACCGCCAAGGCTACCTGCGTGTACGTGTAAGCAAGATCACTGCTGCCTAAAACTGCGGCCACCAGTATCTCAAAAAGAATACCGCTACTCATATTGCCAACGCGTGTGGCGTTATTGCAGCGCCGCTGCGCTCTTTAGTCGCTGCAATGCTAACTGGAACGCTGAATAGGAACCCCTCGATCGCACTAACCAGGGAACACCCAATCGGTCAGTCACTAATTGACTAGTTCCATAATAAAACCGGCGCGTCTCCCTTGCATTATCGACTGCGCTGGCAATACCAGTCAACTGAGCCGGCGAAAGAAGATCTTGAAAACCTGGACTTGACGTCGCCAGGCGCAGCGTTGCATCCCGCAACGAAATGCGAGTTTCGCTGGACCAGAACGGCGAAACAGTCATCGCAAAACCGCCCCCTTGATAAATACCAACCTCGCCATCTACAAAAAGGATGTAACGAATACTTGCATTCGTGGCAGACGAGTCAATCGGTGTCATCCCGGGAAGAGGTGTCCACAGAATAGTTACATGAACAATCTGGCCATCTTCAATCTCGCCCTTGAGCAGACTTTCTGTTGAGACGGTGCTCATCCAAAAGGTTGCCTCTGTGTACTCGTCACCAGAAAAGACCACCTGGGAAAAATCCGCCGAAAGGACGACCGGGTCATCACGCAGGCTACTGGCATAAAAAGTACCGGCGGGCACAACTGCTTCATAAACAAGTTGAGGCGAGCAGCCTCCGGTGGTTACGGCAAATATCCAGAACAAGACGATCGCCAGTTGTCGCACAGGTCGCATCCTTAATTCCCATGCCAAATCAAAGATCAGCAGGGAGGACTATCAATCCGTCAATTGATTGCCTACTTCGGAAATCACAGGTATTTCCCTGTCGATCTCCACTTGAGGCGTGGGTAACTCAACATCAATGCCCAGACATGCCAGGCTATTGCGCTCAACAATATCACGAACGAGCGAACGAGGCACATTTGGCAAGCCTGTGCCCTGACTAAACTGGTTGACTGAGTACATGTACTCAATGGCCTTGGCGGGCGTCTCTCGAGGAAATCCGGAGCCAAACAGCAGTTTGTTCATGACACCGAGACTTTGGGCCGACAGAAGCGCCTGATAGAGCTGCCATGGCGAAGATGCGACGCCAGCGACGTCAGCATAGATACCGGAATGCTTATCTAACAGCAGCAGCGTTTCATCAATCCATGGGTGGCCCAGGTGCCCAATGAGGATAGAGAGATCAGGATAGTTCCTCGCAACCTCATCCCAGAGCATTGGTCGCCCAAATTCCAGCACAGCCTGTGTATCCATTGGCGCATGAAGTGTGATGAAGATTGGCATGCCGAGCTCGCAACAGCGCTCGTAGACTCGCATCGCCTGAGAGTGAGTAGGGTGAAACCCCTGGCCGGCAGGTGACATCGTCACGCCAACAAGCCCTAGGTCGCTGATCTGATTGATCTGACCAACAGGATCATCCATCAGGGGATCGACAGCACCTATTCCAAGCCTCGCCTTCGGCTTCGCCGCGACATATTCAGCCACCAGCTCATTTGGAACAAGGGCACCGGTTCGCTGTGAACGGTATCCCAGGACCACACTGATATCGACGCACTGCATTTCTCTTTCATGTCTCTGAGGGGCGCCATCAGAGCGACCAGACTGCTGCTTATCTCGCTCTCGAAACAAGGCCGCCACGTTCGGCCCCAGTTGGTCAAGATGGGACCAGATCTGAGTATGAAGATCAATGATCATGGGTTCGGTACTCCAGTGAGATCAAATGGATCCCCAAAACTAGGGGGCCCGGAAAGAGTTGATCGGCTAGCTGCTTCAGACTTCGAGAATTGTATACCTCAGAGAAAGAAACCATACCCCTGGTTTTTCTGAAAAAGCCATGATTGACGAGGTAACCACCACTCAGAGCCTCTCAAGCATCTTCTGATAGGCACCCCGACCAGTTTTATATTCAGGATTATTCACCGCAAACGCATACCGACCTCTCAGCAACCTCGTAATGGTTTCAATCCGCGTATCGGGATGAGGGTGCGTTGAGAGAAACTCTGGGGGCAAACCGCCCTCGGAAGCCTCGCCCAGAACCCGAAGAACATCGACCATACCCTCGGGATCGTAACCAGCTTCCACCATGTAGCGAACCCCCAAGGTGTCGGCTTCAGATTCATGGTCGCGACTGAAGTTAAGCAAATACATCTGGCCACCCACATTGACAAAGAGGGGCACATAGGAGGCGATGCCATCTTGATCTTGCCCGACCGCAATCCCGACACCGGCGATCACAGCGCCCGCAACGGTGGAGTGAGAAATCTGCTCATCAATGTGTTGCCCTGTGACATGTCCAATCTCATGAGCCAAAACACCGGCGAGCGCTGACTCTGAATCGAGACGCTCCAACAATCCTCGGGTAATAAATGTTTGCCCTCCTGGGAGCGCAAAAGCATTGATCACATCAGAATCAAGAACCGTGAAGGTCCAAGGCAGATCCTGATATTGCCCCTCAACTTGCTGAACGATGTTTTTGCCAACCTTGGTGACATATTTCTGGACTGCTGAATTGCGGAGCTTTCCCCCATATGTTTTGATTAACTCCGGCGCTGCCTCACGCCCAATGGCAATTTCTTGACTCTGACTCAGGACCAGCAGCTGACTGCGCCCAGTCGCGGGATTCTTCGTACAGCCGCCTAAACTAATTAAGGCCACACAAACCGCGGCCCCAATTCGGCAATGGATTGATCTCTTTGGCCGGACGTCTGGCTTGGTTCGCTTACTCATGATGCATAATCACCTTAATTTGGGGCACTCAGGGCCAGCCAGCACGCTCCACCTCAAACCACAAGATATGACTTGATCGGCGCTTCCATTGATTTCTCCTCTATGATTACAACTGATGGGCAATTCACCACAACAAACTGGCTGGTCCACAAGTGATCTACAAGCAGACCCGCATGGCAATGCTGGTAAGGCTGAGAAAGTCAGCGACATGTTCACGGCCATTGCCCCACATTATGACCTCAATAATCGGCTTCACTCCTTTGGCCGAGATCAAGCTTGGCGACGGGCTTTGGTCAGAAGGGCCTCCGTAAAACCTTCAGATCGAATCCTTGATATCGCATGTGGCACCGGTGACCTCACCGAAGCTTTCGCACGCTCGAATCCTACTTCCGTGACAGGCATGGACTTCAACCAAGCCATGCTCGATGTTGCCAACCAGAAAATGACGAGGCGTCGCTGGCCCACACACCCCACCTATGTTCTTGGGGATGCCATGGACCTCCCTTTTGAATCCGGCAGCTTTGACATCTTGAGCATTGCCTTTGGCATTCGCAATGTCACCTCACCTGAGGCTGCAATCCGCGAGTTCCACCGTGTCTTAGCGCCTGGTGGCCGACTGCTTGTACTCGAATTTTCTGAACCACAATTCACACCTTTTCGTTTGCTCAATCATTTCTACTGTCACCATGTGATGCCTCGGACTGCAAGCTGGATTGCGCGGGACCGATCTGGTGCATACCGCTATCTTCCTCGATCAATTGAAACTTTTATGTCACGCAAAAAGATGCTGGACTTACTCGAATCAGGCGGCTTTAGTGACCTAAGCGTGCATCCCATGACCATGGGTATTTGCTGTATTTATCAAGGACTTCGATGCGAGAACAACAAAGGATGACCACTCGGCCATGACAAAGAAAACCGACCACAAATGGCAAACATCACTCACCAGTGACGCGCGTACCACTTCGCCTGACATCGTTTTTTCTCGCCGCTCAGTCCTTAAGACAATGGCGATCAGCGCTGGCGCCGGAATGGCCTTAGAGATGAGCGCCTGCGCCGCCAATGCACAGTCTGACGACCTGACGAGCGCCGAGCAGGCCAAAGTCACGGCGCCGCCATTGCAATGGCCGGCAGGCGCAACAGTCACAGAAAACAAGTCGTTCCCGCTACCAAAGACGGTTCCACAAAAAACCACGAAGAAAATCGTATCTGCTTCACATAATAATTTCTATGAGTTCTTGCCAGGACAAGGCGGCTTCGTCTATCCGTTAACAGACAAGTTCGAGGTCACACCCTGGAAAATAGAAGTCACAGGCCAATGCAACAAGCCACAGACATTTGATCTTGATGACATCATTAAACTTGGCCTTGAAGAACGACTCTACACATTCCGCTGTGTTGAGCGATGGGCCATGAATGTGCCTTGGGTTGGCTCGCCACTTTCCAAACTGCTAGAAAAAGTCGAGCCAAAATCAGATGCCAAGTATGTCGCATTCGTCTCGGCAGATCGACCAGCACAAATGCCAGGCATCCGAATGGGTGGCGCTGGTTACCAGTGGCCATACCATGAAGCTCTTCGCATGGATGAAGCCATGAATGAACTGGCAATGTTGGTCACTGGCATGTATGGGCAGCCACTCTTAAAGCAGAATGGAAGCCCAGTGCGAATCATTGTCCCTTGGAAGTATGGATACAAGAATCCAAAGTCAATCGTCCGGATTGAGTTGACGGAAAAGCAGCCAGCAACCTTCTGGTCAGGTGGACCGTACAAGAGTGAGTATGGTTTTCTTTCAAATGTTAATCCAAACATACCGCACCCACGATGGCCTCAATCAACCTCGTTCTGGCTCGGTTCTAAACCTCGAGAAACATTCCCAACACCAATCTTCAATGGCTATGGAAAGTACGTTTCTCACCTCTATCCAGATGAACCCACCACACCACAGAAACCATTAACACGCAGCGAGACTGCTCGCTAGCCATCCTTTCCAAGATTCTCTTTTGAACAGTTTTTGCGTCGCGTCTTAAGAATCGCCGATATAGATAGTGACTTCATGGCAACAATCATTCAGAAGTACGGCGGCTCCTCACTCAGCGACCCAGAGCGCATTATGCAATGTGCAGCTCGGGCCCATGCGGTCTCTCAGCAGGGGCACCAAGTCGTTGTGGTTGTCTCGGCAATGGGGCGTACCACCGATCATCTTCTTGATCTCGCCCGACAGGTCAGCCATCATCCAGGACGTATCGAGCTCGATACGCTGATGGCCACCGGCGAGCAGGTCTCCACAGCCCTCATGGCCATGGCTCTCAAGGATCATGGGGCTGATGCCATTTGTCTGACAGGGCGTCAGTTGGGCATTACCACGGACGACGCCCATGGCCGGGCACGAGTCCAGTCCGTCGACCGTGCTGGAATACAAGCCCATTTAGATGCTGGGCGGGTCGTGGTCGCAGCTGGCTTCCAAGGCGTGACCAACGAGGGCCATATCACCACGCTCGGTCGTGGTGGCTCAGACATTACTGCCGTGGTATTGGCCGCCACGTTGGGGGTTGGTACCCAAAAAGAGCCCTATTCTGATACCGAACTCAAAAGTGGGGGGGCACATGAGGCCCCATCCGGCACCTGTGAGATCCTGACAGATGTCGATGGCATCTACACAGCAGACCCACGGCATGTCACCAATGCACGCCGACTTGATGAAATCCCATACGAGCTCATGGTCGAGCTCGCAACTCTTGGTGCGGCGGTTGTACACCCTCGCGCCGTCATGATTGCGCAACGCTATGGCGTGCCGGTCCATGTCAGGCATAGTGCCTTGCCAGGCCCGGGAACGCGGATCGTAAAGGAGTCACACCTCATGGAAGAGGTTGCTGTTATCGGTGGCGCTTTGACGCCAGATCTTGCTCGAATTCATGTGAGAGGCCTCCCAGGCGACGCAAGTGCCCACGCGTCGTTTTACGAGCGCCTCGATGAAGCCGATCTCCTCATTCACGACCTTTCACAGCACTCCAGGGCCACCGGAGATCCCGCAGATTCTGCAGTGCGATTCACGGTTGCTCGCGAGAACCTTCAGGAGACGCGTGAGATGGTTGATCAGGCCCTGGCCGACTATGGCCAAGTCGATGTCCATGTGGAGATAGACCTTGCCCGAGTCTCCGTGGTTGGTGCCCACCTTGGCTCCAGCTCAAAAGGCACAGCTACCATGCTCAGTAGCCTTGCAGAGGCCGGCATCAATGTCTCAGCCATTACAACGACGCCAGTCAAAATCTCATGTCTTGTCAGGGAGGCCGATGGCCCCAACGCCCTGAAGGTCATCCACGATGCATTCCGCCTGGACACCCAACCACAACAGCGGGCTGGCACAGAGACACGACAAGCCCGGGCTAATTAGGCGACAGACCACTTGATCGAGAACTCGAAAGCCCAAAGCCCTTTTAGAGCCCACTGAGTCCATTTAACATAATATGTATTATCGGCGGCCTAGGCTGGTGATACTGCCAGGGCTGATTCTGAGCTTGGGCCCCAGGATCGCCTTACTGGCTCGCTTGAACCATTCGCTCCATCAGATCATCAAGTCTTGCGACGGCCGCCTGGGCTCTTGCAGGCTCCAGGTGCTGGGCGATTTCACGACGAAGATCAGATGGACAGGCAGGCGGATTCGTTGGCGCGAGTCCTTGGGCTTGGGTTGGAAGCAACTCAGGATAACTCAATCGGTTTGGAAGCCACGGCAAGCACCCAGCAAACAAAGCTTCGACGACGGCAATCCCAAAGAACTCATGGTCAGCCGTCGAGAGCACCCAGTCGGCTTTATTGAGGAGGCTCCAATAGTCGCAACGCTCAGGAACATAACCCCAGTGTTCAATCCGTCCAGCCAAAGATTGTTTCAGTTGCCGCATTGATGGTGGGATGTCTCGAAAAGACTCTCCGAGAATGATCCACCTTAGATCCAAGGGCTCGGATAAACGCATCGCTATTTCCAAAAGCTCATCAGGCCCCTTGTCGTGCTCCCAACGATGTGGCCAAACCACCAAAGTCGGCTTGTTAATACCACGCTCAAGGCGATCGGGCTCTAAATCTTCGGGCACCTCAACAGGTGGCCATGCGACTTGAGCATTTGACTCAATGCGATCGATAAGGCTGCCTAGCTCGGCATCTGGACTATGGGCAACCAAGGCACGAATGCCCTCTATAAAACTATGGCGGTTGAAACGAGAATTGAACAGCACCATGTCTGCTGCAGCGCAACTCGTAAGATTGGTGAGAGCAAATTGGGCATCCCATGTTTTCTGGGCTTCTTTTTCGACGCCTTCGATTCGACGGCTTGGGTAAGCAGCCTGGTTCTCGTGAAGATAGAACGCGACGGGAATCATTCGCATTGGTGATGGCAAGCCTGCCCTGAGGTCACCGAGATTCAACAAGCTGGTCGCAAAAACTGCATCAAAACGTTGCTGCTCTATCTCTTGCCCCAGCAATCGTATTTGTTGCAAGAGCTCAAGGCTGCCCAACCTCATTCGCCATTTCCATGCTCGTCCGGGGCGCGTCAGCCATCTCCACTGATGCCGAGAGTGCCGTGATATTGCTTGCCGAGTTGCCTGGTGTGACCCCGTATCAAATGGCTCAAATGCGAGTATAGAAAGCGACTGTCCCATCGCCCCACTGTACCTTTACATTCCCAAATGCACCTACTGCCACCATAGTTGCTCGCACCGCGTTACACTTTCCACTGTGACGAACGAACCTCAGCCATCAATTTCTCTTCCAGAATCAATCGACCTCGCTGCCATGACGCCGCTGTGTTCGATCTTTCGTCGCTACTTGAAATCTCAAAATCTCAAGTACACGCCTGAGCGAGCTGACATACTCAATGCGATTATTGAACGCGATGAGATTTTTGAAGCGGACGAACTGATGCGAACACTTCGGTCACAAGGCCACCGTGTCTCCAAGGCAACCATCTATCGAACAATCAAGCTACTACAAGACGCCGGAATCATTACTGGCGCCCTTTTTGACTCAAAGCAAGAGCACTACCAACTCATCTATGGCCGCTCTCCGATCGATACTATGGTTTGCATCAAGACGGGCAAGACTCGGCAATTCAATGCCCCCGAACTCAACGCACTCCGAGATCGTCTGTGCAAAGAGGCTGGCTGGAGTGCTGTTGGCCACCGCTTCCAAATCTATGGCATTAGCGAAGAAGCCCAAAGCACCACCAGCGACTAAGTCATCGCATCGCACTCAGCACTGACTTATGCATCTTCCCAATCAACGTCCTTCAGCGGTCGCGACAAGGTGTAAGACCCACTAAACCAACGGCCAAGATCTGCCATCTTGCAGCGATCACTGCAAAACGGAATGGAATCCTGGTCAATAGCCACCCCGCAGACCACACACACTTGAGAAGACGCCGCATTCTGCAGCCAATCAGGTAGAGCCCCTGCCGCTGGTGGCCATTTGATGATGATCCGTCGCTGGCTCTGACCAACATGCTCGATCGTCACCGTAATACTTGAAGCGGGAAGCTGCCCGGCAATACGATCGGCCCACTCCACTGCAATCCAGGTTTCTGGATCGGCCACAAGTTCTGACCAGCCGATACTGGCTAATTCATCCTCACCACTAAGACGATAGGCATCGATATGAGCCAACTGAGCCTGCTCACCGCAGGGGTGCTCACTTGAAATGACAAACGTCGGACTATTGGCCATAGCCGCGTCGCCGCCCAATCCCTCGAGTAACCCCTGGACAAAACACGTCTTTCCGGCACCCAGATCCCCCACCAAAGCCACGCATCCGCCACGCGGCAGTGCGACAGCGAGTCGCCCTGCCAAGGACTGGGTCTGCTCAGGACATTCTGTAAAGAACTCAGTCTGCATTGGGTGCCCTTGAAATGTGTTCATAGCCAAGGTCATCAACACACTGGGAGGTGGCGCCATCATTGACGATCACACGACACGGATGACATCGCGCGGCATCTACAACTGTTCCCACGCGCGCCACTGGAATGCCATCGACCTCATTGACAGCTGACGAGGATGTAAAGCACAGTTCATAGTCTTCTCCATCAGCAATTGCTTCATGGAGTGACGCACCGTTCCTTCGGGGAATCATGGCCCCTTCGAGCTCGATACCAACCCCAGATGCCTTGGCAATGTGTCCCGCATCCCGTGCGAGACCATCACTGAGATCGATCATCGCATGGAGATCTTCTCCCAGAACCTTCTTTAGACGCAGCGATAATTCAATCCGCGGCACGAAATGTAAGTGATGCCCGTGCCCATCGGCCTCAAGTGTACGACCTAGTTCACCTGTCACATAAACACCATCACCAACTTCTGCACCGCTCCGCAGAAGCACCCGGCCATCATTGCTGGTTGCCAAGACGGTTACCGTCAAAACCAATGCCTGCCCCTTTTCCGGAAGCACCGCAATATCACCGCCAACAATAGGACAACCGAAGGACTGCCCCACCTGATGTACCGAATCAGAGAGCTTCTTAATCCATGCGTCATTGATCATTTCATCACCGGTTGGAATTGCCACCGTGACGACGCCTGCAATCGGCTTCGCCCCCATCGCAGCCACATCACTGAGACAACGACAAACTGCCTTTCGACCAACGAGTTCTGGCCCGACCCGACTGATGTCTACGTGCCGACCTGCAATGACCTGATCAACACCAATGAGAAGATTCATCTCATCTAGCTTGAGCTGAGCCATGTCATCACCTGGACCGACCACCACTGGCCCAGTTGGACCGGGGGTCTTCTTGAAAATGTGCGAGAGTAATTCTGATTCACGCATGATCACAACTCAGTAGCAACACATCACTTTCCTCAAACTCCGATGCAATGATTGTTGTTTCAATCACACACACTTATATCACGCTCAAACCGAAATGATTGACTACCTGCTGCCCTGAGGCGCAAAACTTGCGTAGGGCACCCTATCTATCTACGCAAATTCCATCAAGCGAAACAACACTTCTTGGTACTGGAGTGCCCAACAAGTCATATCATACGATCGCAGTCACGATCGGCTCCTTGCCGGTGAAAGCGTGGCAACACTTGTGGCGGGCTACCTGCTTAATTTATCTGCAAGCAAGAATGCGATTCTTAACGCAAGAAACATCTTGCTCATATTACATTGCTCTTTCTTCTCCGTCGTCGCTCTCATCTTGTATGAGGGCGGCGACCTCTTTTGTACTCATCTTGTGTAGATCACAACCGTTAACCAACGCTTGCAGGAGGCGGGCATGCCGTAGGGCTGCGCCCTGACGAGAACGAATAACAGCCCTACCTCTCTTTCCAATCTCAGTTGCATAGGCAGGGTTATCAAGCATTTTTTTTATTTGCACTGCTAATTCAGAGGCCGGGATCTGAATCAGACCGCCCCCTTTTACTAACACCGTAACCATTTCTGTAAAGTCACTCACAGCAGGCCCAACTATTGTTGGTTTGCCTAGGCCGATTGGCTCAGTCACATCTGATCCAAATAGATTGCCAAAGCTGCGACCAACAACCACAATGTCCGCCAGTGCATAGGCCTGGCGTAACTCACCTATTGTGTCAAGAAGAAATCTTCGTGTTGCTTTTGACTTTTCCGGCAAACGCTTTTCTGTAACAACCGTTCGCCGAATACAACCTGGCATTGCTCTGGCTGCTGCATCAAACCACTCCGGCCGCCTGGGCGCACAAAGTAGTTGCACATCAGAAGGCACTGCCTGGTGTAATAATGCGGGCTCGTTGGGCCCAGTCGATCCGGCCACCACCAGTGGAATGTCCTGGTCAATACCAAGTTCTTCTGCAAGTTCAGTAGCCCCCGGTACCACTTCTTCTGTCACCGCGTTATCCCATTTCATGGAATCTGTAACGAGCACAGGCGACGCTCCCAAAGCACGAAAATGCTCGGCATATGCTTCTGACTGAACACCACTGACTGCTAAGCGACCAAACGATGGCCGAACCATCCAACGAACAAGACGATAGCGACGGAAACTGCGATGACTTAGACGACCATTGATCACACAAACCGGAATTCTCCTGCGTTGACAAGTCGCCACCATATTGGGCCAGATCTCAAGTTCGACCAATGCAATGACATCTGGCTCGATCCGACGAAGAAAACGGGAAACAACCCAAGAAAAATCATATGGATATCGCACCACTTGGTGCCGGTCACCAAAAAGTGATTCAGCCCTCGCAATACCAGTGTCCGTTGTGACTGACACAACAATGTCGAGGCCACGTTGATCTAGAACATCAACGAGCGTACGAATTGCATTCACCTCACCAACAGATACAGCATGGAGCAGTATTCTCGTTCTGGTTTTCGTTAAGGGAGGCACATGCCCAAATCGCCCCGCCCAATCTGTGCGCAACTTCCCCCGCCACGCCATGCGCGGCAGAAGCACGGGTGAGAGCACAATGAGGACAACCAAGTAAATTACATCAGCAAGCCATCGCATTTGGCGAAAGTCTAGTGAATTGCGGGCCAAGCGTATTCTCAGCAAAGTCGATGGATTACCGGTCCTGTCCCGTCGAATACCCATTCTTGCCAACGAAATTGGGATTACCTTTGCTTATGCAGCCTGTTAAAAAGTCCAGTTTTTCTGTTCCTGATAGGGAGGCATTTCAGCATTCCTACTCGCCTCATTGACTTTTTAACCTAGAATAGAAAGTGGGCTTGGGATGATCTGGCAGTACATTTCTGCTTTTTAGTGACCTCCATCCCCACGTGCCTGCGAACTATTTGGATCGCGGGACAACTTGTCGGCTGCCCGACAATTGGTTTCTGGAGCTGTTGGTCATGATGGAGCTACACGTCTGCACCCGAGAAGGAGAAATGCTTCGAGCATTTGCTATCGGTGATAATGCAGAGCTGATCATCGGCCGAGATGAATCTTGCGACATTCAGATTCGGTCTCAGACGGTCTCAAGGGAACACTGCTCCATCGAGTACATCGGCGAAGAAATGATGCTGCGCGACCTAGAATCCAGCGGTGGCACCTATCTTAATGGCCAACGCGTTGAGAATGTGCGCATTGAAGACGGCATGGAGGTCTCGGTGGGACCAGCCATACTCAAATTCCTAGACGCTGATTTTTAGCACTAGCGCATGTCGCGTAACTGCTTTTGCAGATACTTATTCTCACGTTCGAGATCTTCTTTGGTCCGACCAATGTTTCTCGCAACTGGTGGGCACCGATCAAGCCAGCGAATATACTTCTTATTGCGCTCAATAAGCCATCCGATTCGAGCGGCTTCATTTGGAAATGACTTGATCTGGGTGTCACGCTGAAGTGTCTTCAGGTCGCGTGTGCATTTTTCGATTGTCTCTAACCAATTGTCATGCAGCTCACGACCGTAGTCGCTGATCTCGACCCATTGGTCAATTTCTAAATTCTCCGCTAACTCGTCGACCGTATCTGCTCGACCGTCAGCAAATCCAGAATCGATTGCTGTCGTGACATTGAACACCAGGTTCTTGCCTGGAGTACTTAAACTCACATCGCCGGATAAGTCGTTGTACCAGGTGACATCACCGGTTTCTGGATCTCTGGAATAAGACAGCGAGTATCGGTGATCAATCATGGCCGGGCCGATATAGGCACTCCGATTACCATTGGCCGTTACTTCCGCAAGACGATTAATCCAATCCTGCAGTGGTTGCCCGGTAATCGATACACCAGTCGCGCCATTAAAGCCCGTTGCTGCCCCGAGCGTCCCCCCGGTCTGGAAGTAGATTTCGTGGCAACACATCGCAGTGGCTGCCGCTGCCGAGATAGCGGATTTGATCCACGCCACCACACGGTGACGCTTCTTAATATCCTCCATCTGCTCAGCAATGATGTCGTATTCAAACAGACTGCCGCCACCAGAGTCGATGTGCAGCACAATAATTTGCCCATGCCCGCGCTTATCCGCTTCCTCGGCCATTTTTCGAATTTCATCGCTTCGAAACTCAACACCGACTGTACCGCTCAAGGGCAGCACAAAGACACCCTTCGAATTACTCTTTTCTCCTGAAGCAGGCTCACTGGCCGCATCAGTCAGAACTGGTTCGTTTTCAGTATCGTTCTGCCCATCTACTGCCGGCGATGGTGTGGATTGCCCAGGCTCTGAAATAGAGATCACTCTGGCAACAAGGATCGTTATTGGCGCCCCATCTTCTGCCCCTTGAACATCACTGATCTGCAAGAAAAGATCTGTCGCCTTTGCCAGCTTTCCAACAGCAACCTTTTTGCCTTGCCCACTACTGTAGACAACGCTGATCTCCTGCCCGATCTCACCACGCCATCTCGATCCATCTTCCAAGTTGATCCGTACTCGATCTCCAAATGCGACCGATCCTGTAAGCAATACCAACAGAATCATTGCCATCATTTTTTGTACGCGAGAATTGAAATCCATCACAATCCTTTCCATCCGATCTACCTGCGAACGCTCTCTTAAACCGAGTTACTGAAGACTACTTAATGACTGGCCTACTAGTTCCGGCCACCACCACCGCCACCACTCATTCCACCGCCACCACCACGGCTACCACCACCGCCACCTTGACGCATCTGCTTAAGCTGTTCATCAAGGATGGCAATCTGATCTTCAATGTACCCAGGCGTAATACCAATGCTCCGTGCGAGTCGAACCTGAACGGCCTCATACTTCTTCATGTTGCGAAGAATTTTCAATAGTACGCCGCGTGCTTGAGCAAGATAATTCATCGCATCAGCACCGGTCGCCCAATTCCGAAGATCCTGATACTCAAGCCAAAGATCTTCAGAAACCGCCAGCACCTTTCGCCAGCCTTCGATATAGCTGTCAACTTTCGTCTTTGCTTGACCGT
Organism: Phycisphaerales bacterium; assembly: GCA_029268515.1. NCBI lineage: Bacteria > Pseudomonadati > Planctomycetota > Phycisphaerae > Phycisphaerales > Phycisphaerales bacterium. The sequence goes on from JAQWNP010000012.1 coordinate 30,685, forward strand.
CGAACTCTTCAAATTCGCGGTAATTCAGGAGCAATGCTAGATCAGCAAGCGAATCTGCTGTGCCCGAACTAAGGCAGAACTGCTCTGCCTTCTCCGCCGTAAATTGCGTGGTGGCTTTGTCCGTACCATCAACGGTGTAGTCGCCAGGTTTATTGAGACGCCACTCTACCTCACGCCCTTTCCAAGAGGCTGTTAAGTAATATCTTGGATCGAGCATCGCATCAGCCAACTCCATTGGTTGGCCACCGTATTCAAAGTGACCTTTGGCATGCCCGAGCCAGGCAGCCATCATCTTGGCACGCACTTGGCTATCTGACCAACTTGCAGCACCACTCTGCATTAAGACCTGAATCATCCCACCCAACCGAGCTTCAGGCATCATGTAAATTTCGTCCCATCCCATCGCGAGCAATGAGCTGGTACCGACTGCATCCTCAATCCATAGCACCTGCCGAATATCTCTCAGTGGCCCGACACGAAAATGTCGCAACAGCGCTTCGGAGTCATCCATGTTCAGCATGCTGTATTCCATGGGATCAAAATCACCCATCATCTTGGCCCGGAGCGTCTCGCCTTTATCTTCACTGTTGAGTTTGAAAATCAGAACGTCGGGTTTCTTTTCACTTGCCGCTATTTCTTCAGCAATTTCCGAATAGACTTCGGAACGAATATCTGTATTCATCTGGCCGCGGATTGGAATCACATAGAACCGAGCAACCGATTCGTCAGCTTGGGCTGCATCACTTGCATTCTCTGATGGGGATGCGGTACCACCTGTTGATGCCGTTGGGCTAGCGGCATCCTGAGTCCCCACAGCACCATGCCGGTCGATCTTCACAATCTCACTCTTCTGCAACTCCATCTGAGCTGAAAAACTGAGCCCCTCAGGCTGATACTCGAAAACGATATAACTATCTGTTTCTTTGAGGATCACTCCGTCTAGCTTGCGCCCATCTGCCAGATGAACGGTCGCTTTTTGGCCCTGCTCATCTTGCCAGACCGCTGCTTGCGCAGACATGGAAAGAGGGGTCACGTAACTCAACAATCCTGTCGCGAGAGTCAAGGCACACCAAGTCAGTGGCAGGTAAGTCCGTCCATGCATAAAAAGTCCCTTTAGGAGAGCTCTTGTGATTGAGGTCTGAACATCAACATTGACGCAGGCTCTAACAACCTAGTTACTGTATCCGACGCATCGGCAAGGGCAAGGTTCCCCCAACAATGACCTTAGATATCGTTTTCATAGACGATTATAGGGGCACCGTGCCCTTCATAGCCTCTTTACGAGAGAATCAGATCAAACGATGTGCCATTTCTAGAGCTGAATCGCGATCTGTGACCCGCTGCTCAAGCTGAGCATCATAGATCTCAGCGAGAACCTGACCTGTACGCTCCGAAGGCTCTAGGCCCATTCCAATGAGGTCAGTACCGTTGAGAAAGGGCTCTGGCTGAAGACCAGTCCTTTCTAGCTCATCAACTCGCGCCCTGATCGCCATAGCGCCGGGGCTGTCCACGGCTTGGAGAATCGCCAGAGCAGAGAGAAAGCCCAGCTTCACTGCTAGCCGCTTCTGCTGAGCCATTTCGAGCCCATCCCAGGCACGTGGCTGATCTGATTCACTGGTCAGTGCGGCGTGGATCGTAATGATCGAATCCAGCATTCGGTGATCGGCATTTGAGAGCATGAGGGCTTCTGCATACTGATGAACTTGAGCACTGAGATCAATACCGGGTTCATGCCGATCGAGCAGCCAAGCGGCCAAGGCAATGATTGCCTCCGTATTCGGCTTCATTCGACTGACCCGCATTGGCGCCCCCTTACGACTCTCATCCTTCAGGACCGGCCCATCCAAACCCAAACGCTGCAGCTGGGCAACGGCAATAGCTCTTCCCTCATGGCCAAGCATGAGATTTATTTCTTGGCCGATGCGCTCACGACTGATACCAGAGAGTGCTGGTGCCAATTGGGTGATCGCCCGCTCTGTTTTCGCTTCAAGAGCAAAACCGAACCGAGCTTGAAATCGAACTGCCCTTAACATTCGGAGATGATCTTCCTCAAAACGATCCTGAGCCGATCCAATGGCCCGAATCAACCTCGCCTTTAGATCTGCTTGCCCACCCACATGATCAATGATCTTCTCCGCAACGGGATCTTCAAAGAGCCCATTAATCGTAAAGTCACGTCGACTCGCATCTTCAGTTTCTCCCACATACTCAATCGATGAGGGGTGACGATGGTCCTCATATTGGCCATCGGACCGAAACGCAGCGACATCAAAACGATGCCCTCCCTGCGGCACTAAGGTCACACCAAAAGACATCCCAACCATTTGAGCATTTGAAAAGAGAGCTGCCACTTGTTCGGGACGAGCATCGGTTGCAATGTCATAGTCTTTCGGCGTAATGCCCAGCAAGCGATCACGCACACAGCCGCCCGCAAAGTAGGCTGTGTACCCTTCTTTTACGAGGCGACGCACCACGTCAATAGCCGCATCTCGCATCGGACGTGACTGACCTTTTTCTTTTCCCTGCGTTGACGTCATGCACGCATTCTATTCGGACTGTGGGGCTGTGCTTTGTTGATAGAGCAGCATCCACATAGAGGCGCCGTACTTATGTACTTCAGGCCCCTCAAATCCCGTAATCTCATGATCAACTTGAGATGGATCAAGCGGCGTCCGTAGGACCAGCCAACCCTGGTCAGTCATGATTGGAGATAAGGACTGTGGATGTGCCAATATTCTTTGCCTTGTCTCATCATCCTTCATGAACGCGTAAGGCGGATCGATGAAGACAACTTCAATTGGACGAGGTGCCCGCACTGCCACAATTTGACCGAGTGCATCTCCCATGAGCGCTGTCGCTCGATCACCACAATCCAGCGACTGAATATTTTCTTCCAGGAGTGAGAAAATGGCCCGCTGTCTTTCAACCAACAAGACTGATTTGGCACCCCTGCTGACTGCTTCAAGACCCATTGACCCAACGCCAGCGTAAAGATCAAGCACATTGGCATCTTCAAACCAACCACGCAAGAGGTTAAAGGCAGACTCACGAACACGCTGAGGCCATGGCCTTGTCAGCGCCGCGTCTGGTGGCGAAACCAATTTCCTACCCCGATAAATGCCCCCTGCGATCTTCAACATTCCAGTCAGCATGGACATCAGAACCAACCAAGTCAAGCTGTCTACACTTGACCCGATCATTCTGAACCAGAAGTGTATGATCCGATCTCATATGGATGATCGATTCAACAGACTGCCTGCAGCAATCCAAAAGTGCGCTACCTGGACCCGCCTCTCCAGCGTGGACATACCTGCAATGCTCATTCATCCCGATCCCGATGCATCGGCGCTCGCCCCCACCATGATTTGGATGCATGGGCGCACCTCCAATAAGGAGACAGATCCCGGACGCTACCTACGACTGATCAGAGCTGGGATTGCTGTGGTTGCAATTGACCTACCTGGGCATGGACAGCGTGCCAGCGAGGCGCTCCAGAGCCCCTATGCAGTCCTTGACGTCGTTCTACAAGCCGTCGAGGAGATCGACCCACTGCTGATTGCTCTGCAGGAGTACCAGGGATTTGATCTATCGCGTATCGGTATTGGGGGTATCTCAGCCGGTGGCATGGTCTCACTTTCCAGGCTCACAAGCCCCCACCCATTTAAGTGCTGCTCTGTCGAAGCCACGACGGGTGCTTGGCGTTTTCAACAGCGTCGCCCCAACCTCAGTGAACGGGGCCACCAAGAATTTCATCACCGCAATCCGATGGAACACCTTTCAACCTGGCGCCCCATTCCATTACAAGCGCAGCACTCTCGCTTTGATCAGTGGGTCGACTATCAAGGCCAAAAGGCGTTCCTTGACGCAATTGGCCGCGAGACCCGTCGACCTGATCTCATTGAGCTCACGACCTACGGACGAACTGGTGCACCTCAGGAGCACTCTGGATTCGGCCGCCGAGCTGCAGTGGCCAAAGATCGACAACGAGACTTTCTTGCACATTGGCTACTGGGTCTGGACCGCCAAAGGGCGCCCCAAAGTGATGAATCTGACCTTCAATCAGAGAACCCTGCCACGAACACCTAAGCCGCCCCCTTTGGGGCCTATCATGCCAACATGAACAGCACGGATATCACCGCAGAGACCGTTGGTACATTTGGCCCCTTCGGTGGCCGCTTTGTACCTGAAACACTAATCGCAGCGCTTGATGAGTTAACGGATGCGTATCAAGCCGCCAGCGTTGACCCTGATTTCAATGAGACACTCAATGAACTTCTTGCCAACTATGTTGGCCGCCCAACACCCCTGACTCAAGCGCCAGGACTCACCGCCGCTGCTGGAGGTGCTCGCATTTTTCTCAAACGAGAGGATCTTGCGCACACCGGGGCACACAAGATCAACAACACCATGGGCCAGGCACTTCTGGCAAAACGCATGGGAAAGAAACGCATCATCGCTGAAACTGGTGCAGGGCAACACGGCGTAGCGACTGCAACAGCATGCGCTCACTTCGATCTTGATTGTGAAATCTTCATGGGCGCAGAGGATGTCCGCCGTCAATCATTGAACGTCTTCCGTATGGAACTACTTGGGGCCACTGTGCGCGTCATCGAAGATGGCACACGCACTTTAAAAGATGCAACCAACGCGGCAATGCGAGACTGGATGGAGACGGTTGGTGATACCCATTACATCCTTGGCTCAGTCGTTGGGCCACACCCATTTCCAGGAATGGTCCGGGACTTCCAATCTGTCGTTGGCGACGAATGCAAAGAACAGTGCAGAACTCACATCGGACAACTTCCCGACTGCATTGTGGCTTGTGTTGGCGGAGGCTCAAATGCAGCGGGCATCTTCGCGCCTTTCATTGCTGATCCCTCGGTAGAATTGGTTGGTGTTGAGGCTGGTGGCCGCTCTGATCAGCCAGGCGATCATGCTGCCCCATTGTGCCATGGCGACATTGGGATACTCCATGGCTGCATGAGCTTTGTACTTCAGGATGCAGATGGCCAAACACTACCTGCCCACAGTTGCTCAGCTGGACTTGATTACCCAGGCGTGGGTCCAGAACATGCTTGGTGGAAAGAACAAGGTCGCGTGAAGTACTTATCTGTGACTGATGACCAATCGCTCGAGGCCTTTCAGCTGCTCTCTCGCTGCGACGGCATTATTCCCGCCCTTGAAACTGCACACGCCATCGCTGCGGCAGTCCAATTGGCCTCAAAGATGTCCGCTGAGCAGAACTTGGTGATCAATGTCTCTGGTCGTGGCGACAAAGATGTCCAAGAGGTTTTACGCTTGCTCGAAGCAAAGCAGAAAACGTCTTAGGGCTTTTCTTGAGGCATTAATTCAATGACAACTGGATAGTGATCTGCTGCGTATCCTTTTGGATGTGGATCCGTACGCCAGTCATACGTGTCCGGCGGCATAAGCGTGCCATAGACATGCGGCGACCCAAGCACTAGTTCACGATGCGCAGCGCTATTAAGTAAGACATAATCAAGCACTCGATTCGATTCATGGGTCTTATAGTCATACGCGTCGGGATCGTATTTGATTTTCATCGTACGGTGTGAAAGTGAGTCAATCATCCCATTTTCAAGATAGAGTCGATAGGACTTATCCCATGGGGCCGCATTAAAATCGCCAAGCACAATAATATTCATTGCAGGATCTTGCTTTCGCATTTCTGCAACGAGTTGATTGGTTCTAATAGCCTCTGCTTCTCGATGCCACTTAAATGATCCGCCAGACTTGTGATGCAAGACGATAAGAATGACCTTGTATCCATCTGGCCCCTCAACCATGACCTTAAGCGGACTTCGCGCATAAGTTAACTCAGCTGTCCCTTCAGGAACTGGGGTCCAGCCCACACCTGGCTTCGGCAAATCCATAAGATTTGAATCAGGCCATGTCTTGATCTCGCTCAATGGATAACGACTCAGGACAGCGCACTCAAAGCCTCGGTAATAACCCACATCTTCCGATGCAATGTAGTCATAACCCATGCCATCTAGATACGTATCACGAAACCACGTCAATGCCTCCAGTGATTCAATTTCTTGCAGCGCAAGCACGTCGGCATCAATTTCAGCGATCGCTTCTGCCAACTTCTCACCGCGCTGCTTGGTGAGTGCATATTGCATGTCATCATGCTCGCCACTCAATGCAGGGTCATCATTGTGATCTGCCAAATTAAGCATGTTATAAGTTGCAATTCGAAGACTTTGGGGTGTCTTCGCTAGTGATTGCGATAGCCCATATCGATTAACCGGCGGTTTTTGATCCGGAGAGGACTCCTGCCCTATGCCCGTACGAACCGTCATAAGAACCAAAATAACTGCCACCGACAGAACAAATGCGACTCGAGTGCTGTATCGATGGATCTTCGGAATATGCCTACTGGACATATGCGGCCTCCTTCAGTGGTATGAGGCGCGTAGTGTATGCGATAGGCCCACCCGAATTACGTGCCTAAAGACCGTTTTCTCAATTCAAGGCTGGCGAAACGGTGTTAAACCTCGTTAGCAGGTAGCAATTAGAAGAACTGCAACATCTCGCTTGCTTTCAACATCCAGAAATATGCCAAGAACACAGAAGTAGCTCAGATTTCGATCCGATGCTCTAGCAAGACAACTGGAAGGAATGACTCAGTGAAAAGGCCAAATAGAAAGCAATCCTGGCTTGGAATTGGAACGGTTACCTGTATGGCAATCGCCCTTTCCGGATGCGTCACTTCCATGGAATCAGTCGTTGCACATCGCTATGAGCACCTGCTTCCACAGGTAGATCGCGTGAACATCGCCATTGAGGAGGCCTTCGGCCTCGCCCAAATATCTGACGTTCCAATGAGCGCCTCAGCTGACTCGCTTACAGAATAGCTTCACCAAAGTGAAGAACGCTTTGCCAGCACATTGATTGAGGGCACTAGTTCGGTGTCGACTCATCTGACTGCAAGCTTGCCTGCCTTTGACTTGCAGCAGCGGCCACTTGCGATTTCAACAACAACAAAGCGAACTCAAGCTGTGGATCCAGACCATCACTTAGCAACTGATCTTCATTAGGACGCTCAGGAGAATCTAAAATGACCTTGCCGTCCCCGTCAGTGGGAATGATGTCTGCTTCTTGACGTAACTTGATTGAATCGATCACCTGCGACGGCGTCATCACAATCTGAATATCGGGCGAGACGCCCCAGTCCGTTGAGCCTGGCACGCGATGTACCAATCGCCCTGGCGAAACACCATCTACAGATGGAAGGCGGTAGTACTGCGTCGTGACCTTGAATCTGGCTCCACCACTTCGGCCAACATGATGAACTGACTGCACAGACCCCTTCCCATAGCTCCGCTCACCAATCACAAGGCCTGCATCATGAGCCTGAACGCAACCAGCAACAATCTCGCTGGCAGATGCTGAACCTTTGTTGATCAAGACAATAGTCGGCATATCAGATAGCACTGCTTTGCTTTCGACTGCTCTCATTTCAAAGACTGGATTCTCCGCCTTATCCTCGCCGGACACGATCGTGCCCTCTTCGACAAAGAGATTACTAATGTCGACAGCAGAGGGAAGCAACCCGCCTGGGTTGTATCGAAGATCAAGGATCAAGCCATTTGGCTCTTGACCATCTTTGCTCAGCTGCTTCAACGCCTTGAGCAAGTCACTGTAGGTCTCCGCTGTAAACTGCGTCAGCTTTACATAGGCAATCTGATCTTTAGGATCGATGTACCAATCCCAAAGCGGTTGCCCTTGACTATCTAATCCATACTTATGCCAACCCTTGACCGAGTGAATCTTGATCACATCACGCCGGAGTGGCAACCGCACAAGATCATCATGCCCCTCTCGACGTACGCCAAGTTCAACCTCAGTACCTCTGGCGCCGGTAATTCGATCAACTGCATCATTGGTCGACCAGCCAACCGTGGCCTCGCCATTGACTTCTACAATCACATCATCCGGCTTAATGCCACCGAAGTAGGCAGGCGTCCCTTCCAATGGATTAACAACTTCGATTTCACCCTTTTCATTGGGCCGAATCAGAATGCCGACCCCAACAAAATTACCCTCTGTGGCCTGCTGAAAACGACGCACCTTGTCGGGCCAAATGATTTCAGAAAATCGATCTAGCTCATAGGTCGCTCCATCACCGAATTCTCTATAGAGAAACTCAGGAGGCAGCCCAACCGCATTTTCATTGGTCTCCAGGAGCCTATTGAGACAGCCAAGACACTTACGCCGTCCTTCAAACCAGCTTTGGTAGTCACCAGGCTGTGCCAACTCATGCTCGATTTGCTCGATCCATGCCATTCGCTTCTCGTCCTCGGCGAGCAGCGGGAATGACTCAGAGAGAGACGGCATTGTCGCCACCAGGTGCAGCGAATTAAGCCCACCTTGCAGCAAGGGATGCCAACCGCTGGAGCTGATGTGCTCAGTCGCTGCTGTATCAAGAGAGTCGACTAGCATTCGAAACTTGATGCCATCCAATCGGTCCTGCCAGTTAATGACTGTTGCTGGATTAAGTGGCTCAGGAGGATCCTCACCATTTCGCTCCGCTTGTATGCTGCGAAGTTCGTGAAGTCGCTCCGGCGCATAACGAGCCAAGAGTGAGACACGCCGGTTTACTTTTTCGAGCGCGTCTTCATATGCATTAAACGAGGCTGTCCGACTTGTGTCCTCATACAACGTACGCAACAAAAACGTAAGCGATTGGACCTGAAGCCAATCACCTTCGGATTCAGCTTTCGGGATTTCCTTTTCAGCCCATTGAACGAGTTGGGCAATATGCTGCTCTTGAAGGGCCGAATCAAATTCGTCACTGTAGGATTGAACCTCCACGGCCTTTCTCAGGGCCATCTCAAGCTCACCTGCATCCCGATGCTCGATCAGCTCGACCATCGCCTCATCGTAAGATTGCGACTTGTTGCCGATCGCCTTATTGATGTTTTGTGCCCACAACTCGTAGGCAGCATCCATGTCTTTTTCAGACTCGGTTGTCAGAGACTCAGGGGTATCCGCAAGCAATGCCTCAACTTGAGCTCGATCGCCCATATCTGCTGCCGACCAGATTTTCGCTGCCCATGCTGACGGATCATTTCCATCATCAGCAGCAGCTGGGCGGTCTTGTGCTTCCGAAGAAGCCAGCAGTTGGCTTGATAGTGATACGGATATCAGGCCAGTCATCGCAAAACGACTGATTTGCCACATACTATTTCCTGATCTCAACACAGTGCGCCCCTTTCATTTTTGGGCATTTTGAGACGCTTGACTCCTTGTCATCGCCTCCCGAAGCCTGCCTGCCTTCCGAAAGAAGGCATTTCTTAGTCCATTCCCAATCAAGAATCGGCTGCCCTGGGTGCTGCCTCCAGCAAATATCCCGAATACCAGCATCAGATTCTGCAGCCACAACCAATCATGAGGGGACCACGTATAAGATCATACGTACTGAAGCCACTCCTGTTCGCCTCATACAATGAGCATGACAGGCTGAAAGGGCTACAAAAAGCGAAGAGATGCTGCTGGAAGACGATTTATGACCATGAACCTACTAATCACCCTCCCATATATCGTGAACGCTCTCCCAGCTTCACCTACTGAGAACTCAGCCCTGCACGAGAACACTGAGGTCATGAGTGGGCTGGTGTTACTTGGAATCGTGGTCTTTTGGCTTGTTGTGGCCACTGTTTTTCTGACCGTGATGTTTCGAGTGCTTCGAAGAGCGTCTCCATCGGGGAAAAAAATGACCTCTCCAAAAAATGAGCAAGATCAGCCACCGTTAGATCCGTGGGTTGAGGCAGCCCATCGCGTTGACAATCACGCTGATCGAGAACCACTGGATTAGAACGGAAGCGTTCATCCTGAACCAAGAATCTTCAGATTGCCTACTCCTGATCGAAGCGAACATCTCGGGGCGCGAGAAGCTCAGCTTTTCGTTGCCATACCCCAGCGGCAACCTCATCACCAGCTTCTCGCAAACCGATCGCCGCATCTCTCGCCCATTGCCACGCATCTGGATGGGTTGGGCTTGCATCAAAAACAAGAATCCAGGCTTCAGCAGCTGGACGAGGGCGATCAAGCTTTTTCCATGCCCAAGCCAGTTCATACGCCATACCGGGATGGGCGCGTTGCATCTTAGAAAGTGGCCCTAATCGCTCCAGGATCATCTGCGGTTCATCCAAAGAACGATAGACCTTTGCTTCAATAAGACGGATACCAGTGTTTGTAGGATCATTCCGCAACGCCATCGCAATGTGCTCCACTGCGGAATCTCGATTGCCACGCTTTGAATCAATCAGCGCCAAGGTTGCATGCGCATAGACTTCACCAGGGTTCAGCACCAAGACTTGCTCAAGCATTGCACGTGCCTCGTCTTCTTGCCCAAGAGACAGGAGCTGCTGACCATAGAGCAAGGCCGCCCTCGGATTCAAAGGCTCAAGACGGACTGCCTCCTTGAAATGCATCAGAGACTCGGTGGACAATCCAGCAACGACTGCAATCTCTCCAGCACTTTGTTGAAGATTTACATCCTGGGGAGATAACAAGCAAGCCTGAAGATAGGAATCGTATGCTCGCCGATGGTAGAGCTGCGCCTGTTCACCGAGCCCCGCTTTCTTCGCATCGGACGCCAATCGAAAGTGCAATCTGCCAAGCATCTCATGGGCTCGCCAATCTTCAGCGGCACGCTCTGTCAGGACCGTCAAAATAGCACGAGCTTCAGGCGATCGGCCTGTCACCATATAGGTCTCAGCGGACTCTAATGCAGCCTGAATGTCTGACTCACGAATGTTGCTGGGCTGCGTTTTGTCGACAGTTGTCCCAGGATCACCGCCGCATGATGCCTGGCCTACTAAAACGGCGACCATGATGGCCTGTGCGCCACGGCGCAGACTCGCTCCAGGCACGAACCTATTCCAGGGGTATGATGCAACGCTCATGTCAACACCCAGCAAAAAATCCGCTCCGTCTCAAGCCGTCGGTCCAAGTACGCTGCCCACATCCTATGTACCTCAAGAGCAAGAGGCCATTGTGATGCAGCGTTGGGAGGAGACAGATGCCACCCATATCCCGGCAACCCCCCACCACGATCAGGATTGCTTTTCGATTCTCATACCGCCACCCAATGTGACTGCGGCACTCCATCTTGGCCATGCCCTGAATAATACGCTGCAAGATATCTTGATTCGTTACCACCGCATGTCTGGCGACGAAGCCCTTTGGATGGCTGGCACTGACCATGCTGGCATTGCCACTCAAACCGTTGTTGAAAAACGTTTGCTCCAAGAAGGAAAACGCAGAACCGATTTCTCCCGAGAGGCGTTCGTAGCCCGGGTTCAGGAGTGGAAAGACGAATATGAAGCCACCATCCTCAATCAGCTCAAAGCGCTTGGCGCAAGCTGTGATTGGCCGCGAACGCGTTTCACCATGGACCCGGTGTGCGCCCGTGCAGTTCATGAAGCATTCTTTCAACTCTTCCAAGCGAGCCTTATTGAACGCGGCAAGAGATTAGTCAACTGGGATCCGGTAACCCTCACTGCGTTGGCTGATGATGAAGTTGAAATGCAAGACATTGACAGCTTCATGTGGTACTTGCGCTATCCCCTAGAACACGCCATCGAGACCAACGCCGGTACGCTCACAACTGTCACCGTAGCAACCACACGCCCCGAGACCATGCTGGGCGATACGGCCATAGCAATTAACCCCGCAGACCCTCGTGCGAAACAACTGGTTGGAATGAACGTCATCGTCCCGATTGTCAATCGAACCATTCCTATCATTGAAGATGACTATGTGATCATGCCAGGCACGGGCGATGAAAACGAAGATCCAAAGGCGGCATTCGCATCAGGCTTCCTCAAGGTGACGCCAGCTCATGATCCAAACGACTGGGACATCGGCCGGCGACATGAGCTGCCAATCATTAACGTGATGGCACCAGATGGTTCTATCTCAAGTGACCATGGATGGCCGGCCAATGAATTCGAAAATGGACAAGCCGATGACGCCAAGCCATTCATCGGACTGTCACGAGAAGATGCTCGAACTGCGATCGTGCAATGGTTCCAAGACAATGACTTGCTAGAGGAAATCCGACCGTATAGCCACGCTGTTGGCCACAGTTATCGAAGCCACGTGCCGATCGAACCTTACCTTTCAGATCAATGGTATGTAAAAGTCACCGACGATCGCCTCGTCGGCGAAGCCCAGCGAGCCCAAGACCCCAATCAATATGATGGCTGCGCCCCAGAACGTGCTGACCACAGCCACCGTGAAGGTGACGGCCAGCTGAAGTTCTTCCCTCCCCGATACGCACGAATGTATCAGTCATGGCATGATCAGCTCCGCGACTGGTGCATTAGCCGCCAGCTTTGGTGGGGACATCAGATTCCGGTATGGCGAGCTGAGCCAAAAGTAATTGCAGATCTTGCCGACCAACTCCAAATTTGGACTGCCGACAAACGAGTCTCCACGATTGAAGCACCTGAGGACAGCAGTGATGCTGGCAAAACATTCATCTGCGTTCGCGATAGTGAGTGCGATGACACTGAGATTGCCAAGGCCTTGGATGCAGCAGGCGCCCACCGCGATCCTGATGTGCTCGACACTTGGTTCTCTAGTGCACTATGGCCGATATCAACCATGGGCTGGCCTGATCCAGATCGCTTTGAAGACATGACTGGACTCCTAGAGAGATTCAACCCAACCAGCGTGCTCTCAACAGGCCGCGACATCATCACTCTTTGGGTGAGTCGGATGGTGATGTTCAATCGCTTCTTTATGAATGGAAACCTTCCATTTCGAGATGTCTACATTCACCCAATGGTCCAAGATGGTTTCGGCCAGCGCATGAGCAAGAGTCTGGGCAATGGCGTAGATCCACGTGACATTATTGCAACGCATGGTGTCGATGCGTTGAGATTTACCATGGCCCAAATCGCAACCAACACGCAAGATGTCCGGCTGTCGCTCGATCTCATTTGCCCATTCACTGGCGAAGTCTTCCAGCCCAAGTTCATAACATCACCAGCGGGCTATCAAGTCACAGCGCCAACCCAAGTATGCCCAAGTGATCCAAACAAAACCATGGCGACATCTTATGGCGTTGCTATTGGAGAAGTTCAGCCCACACCAGAACAACCATTGGCAAAGAACTCCTCAAGCAAGTTTGATCTCGGCCGTAACTTCTCTAACAAACTTTGGAATGCAACCCGATTCGTACTAAGCAAATTACCAGAGAGTGCACAAGACAGCGACAACGAGGCTCCACTGAGCCCCATCGATCGCTGGATGTTGACGCAATTATCGATCGCAACAAGATCTGTCAATGAACTGCTGGGCCAATATCAATTTAGCCAATGTATCGAAACACTCTACGATCTTATCTGGAGAGACTTTTGCGACTGGTATCTTGAGTCGATCAAGCCAACAGTCGCCGATTCCCCTGGACAGCAACGAGTACTTTCTACGGCTTTGGACGTGATCCTAAGACTCCTGCATCCAATCTGCCCTTTTGTGACAGAAACCTTGTGGCCTGCTTTTCTCGAAAAACGACTTGAGCCAATCCAAGGCGTGATACTTCCAGTTGCCGACTCACTCATGCTCACAGCCTGGCCTACCTTTGAATCAGATATTGAAGATGTGCCCGCAAGCAAACAGATCCAACGACTGCAAGTACTCGTTAATGCAATCCGGCAACTCCGGGCTGAGCACAAGATCCCACCAAGGGAATTGCTGACGGTCCAACTTTCAGATGACCTTCTTCCATTACTCGATGGCACGGAAGAAATCCTCAGCACACTCACAAAAGTAACGGTGGATTTTGATACTGACCAATCCTCTACCGGAGGCCTAAGCACTACCGTTGAGGGGCATGCCGTCATCCTTCGAGCCGCAGATATTGACACGGACCAAGAAATCAATCGATTGAACACCGTGATCAAAAAGCAACAACAGGCCATTGCCATGCTGGAGGGGCGGCTCAATAACCCCGGCTACGTCAAGAAAGCCCCGCCACAACTCGTGGAAGAGAGTCGCGCTCAACTCGAAAAAAACAAGGTTGATCTGGCTGCTGCACAGCAATCACTGGAATCCTTGAGCACCAGCAAACCATGAGGGGCCTGAACATCGGCTTCACTTGGCCTCTTGTTTTACGAGCTCATAAAAATGCGATGAGATTGTGCATGACACTGGGGATCGTCATGTTTATCTTGGGCTGCACCCATACCCATACGCGAAGTCGCCCAAATAGAGCCGTCCAACAGACACCGACGATTCGCACAGAAGCCATAGTGACGCCCACAACCTACAGGACCGAGCCGTGGAAATTTATGGACATCGATGGCGTGCAACTGATATCTGAACACTATCGGATCTATACAACCATAAACAACCAAGAAGTACGACAACGTTTTCCTGCGTTTATGGAGAGCGCACTTCGCCAGTATCGAACAACTTTTGGGCCGCTAGATAATGTGCCTAAAAAACTAATCATGTACATCATGGAAGATCGGCGTCAATGGAAAAATTTGAGTCGCCAACTGCTACCCGAGCATGCCACCCTACTTGAGATGGTCCAACGCGGTGGGTTCACAACCAATGGCATCGCCATTTTGTTTTTCATCGACTGGAATAGCCTGAGCAAAGACACGATGACGATTGCCGCCCATGAGGGCTGGCACCAGTACATGCAAGCGACCTTTGCATGTCCGTTACCTGCCTGGCTTGATGAGGGTATTGCCACCTATCTTGAAAGCCACCGAACAACCATGGGCATTCAGCAGTTTGACCCAGCAGTCAATAATGCTCGGCTCGATATGCTCAAGGCGAGCATGGCTTCAGGCCAAGTCATTCCATTGCGACAACTCATGAACGAATCACCCGAGGCCTTCCTGAAGTCAGGCCAAAAAGGCGTCTTGCTCTACTACGCCCAGACCTGGACGCTCATCCATTATTTGATGCAACACCCCATTTATCGCACGGGGCTGCAGCAAATCCTTCTCGATGCCCAGAGCGGCGTCTTGACCGATCACCTGAAACATCGCCTTTCCTCCATGACGCTGACAACACCGCTCCCCAGGAACACAACCCTGGGGCATGCAATCGTCCAAGAGTATTTGGATCCTGCATTCGATCAGTTTGAGGCCGGATACTGGCGTTTTACGAGGCAACAGGCCAATCAGGAGTAGGCCTTCAAAAACGCACGCTGGCGGCAGAGCCAAGAACCCGCTTGAAATTGGATCTTTGGAGATCGCTTGGACGCGGTATACTGGAGTGCCCTTTTTACGCGTACGCGGTTGAATTTCTTATGAACAACGGCGACTCCAACTCACCCAAGCCTCCATCCAAAATGCGTGCGCCTGCGGCACAGGCAGAGCGCAAGGACCCTCCCTTGGTAACGATTGAGATCGCTTCAATTAATGACCAGGGTATTATCAAGCAACTCTTTGAAGATGGCCGGCTCGAAGGACACACACATGTTGGAGATAATGGTGTTGATTTAAAAGAGATTGAAACAAACTACCTCAATACTGAAACCAATAGTGGCCTGTGGGTCGCGAAGCACAAGTCGCAGGTCGTAGGCATGATTGGCGTAAAACTCATCTCAGATGACCGAGCAGAAATTTGCAGACTTCGAGTCAGAAACAATTTTCGTCGCCAAGGCATCGGAACATTGCTTATGGAACAAGCACTTAAGCACTGCTCAGCACTAGGGTTTCTAAAAGTTTCGCTCGACGTACGAATTGAACGTTCACCAGCTATTGCAATGTTTGACAAATTTGGCTTTGCCCTGGCAAGAACCAGAGACATTGACGGAAAGAAATTACTCGACTTTTATATGGATCTGTATCGTGATCCAAGCAGCTCATAAAAATTGTTTACAACGAATCTTTAAAAAGGCAACATCATGACCACCCGTTCGCTATTTATGCTGACACTTTTCACTTTGGCCACCTTTACGCTTCATGGGATCGCCCAAGAACTTACCCCAAACATGCAAGCAGACCCAGGCACGGCGCCAGCAACCGAGGAAGTTATTCTGCTAACGATCGACACAACTCGTGGCCCGATACATATGAAGCTCTATCCAGAGAAAGCCCCACTCACAGTGGCGAACTTCGTCAATCTCTCTCATCGAAAATTCTATGACAATGTAAGCTTCCATCGCGTCATTCCCAACTTCATGATTCAGGGCGGCGACCCAACGGGTACCGGTAGAGGCGGCCCTGGATACCGCTTTCGTGACGAAACCGATACCGATCTGCGACATAGCAAGCCAGGCATCCTTTCGATGGCAAATGCAGGCCCAGGCACCAATGGCAGCCAGTTCTTCATCACCCATACACCAACGCCGCACCTCAATGGAAAGCACACCGTCTTTGGTGAAGTCGTGAATGAAAAAGATCAAGCCATTGTCAATAAGATCCAAAAAGGCGACACCATTAAAACCATCATCATTGAAAGCGATACGACCAACTTGATGGATCGGCAAAAGAAACAAATCGATGCATGGAATGCAGTGCTAGACAAAAAGCACCCCGACTTGCCAAAATACCCTCCAGCGGCACCAGCAGAGGAATCCTCTACGTCAACATCACCAGGCCAGTCGCTTCCGACTTCAACCACTGACAGCTAATCTCTTACATCGCCAAACCGAAAGGCTCCCATGGGCAAGGCAATTGTCGATCCTGAAGAACTTCGTCGTTTCGCCAGCGAACTCAAGCGATTTAATAATGAGCTACAACAGAGACTCACGTCACTTCAAGGGCGATGGCGTAGCTTGGGTGAGACCTGGAGAGACCAAGAACATAAGAAGTTTGCAGATGAGTTTGAGCATACCGCTCGCGCACTGGGGCAATTTGTAGAGGTAAGCAATCAACACATTCCGTTCCTTCTTCGCAAAGCAGATCGGATTGATGAGTACCTACAACAGCGATAGAACTAAACGCTACGCCGTTCGATAAAATGTCTAACCCTGCCGACATTCGAAGTTTCGAAGCATTACTCGACACCCGAGTGGCACTTATCTCGTTCGCAGAAAATGCGAGGGCGTCACTTGGTGATGTGGATGCAAATGTCAAGAAGATGATGAGCTGGCTGGAGAATGACCGACCCCAGCATTGGAAACGTGAGCTCAAACGGAGGGAACGAGCGATGGCGGATGCCAAACTCGATCTTCAACGGTGCCTCATGAATAACCGAAATGATCGAGGCCGATGCCTTCTCGAGAAACGAAGATTTGATAAATGCGAACGAGCCGTTGAGGAAGCTAAACAGAAACTTGTTGCGATTCGAAAATGGCGACAGATGTTTCCGAGAGAAGTCGCTTTGTACAAGGCTCAGACGGGACAACTCGGACATGCAGCCGATCACCAAGTACCTGTGGCGGTGGCTGAGCTCGAACGGATGGCCAGAGCACTCGAAGCATATGTTCAAACCAAGCCCGTACATGGCAAGTCGAGCCCCTCGCCACGACGACCCTCGGCCGGCCAAGATGGGAACATGTCTCCAAAATCAGAGGAATCAGAATGAGTGCAGGACGAAGTAAGCTTCAGCTCACCTATAAGGAACTATGTATAGCCTGGGAAAAGACCTCCACTGTCTGGGGCGATGCAACCGCCAAGAGCTTCGGAGAACGGTATATCGAATCGCTCCGACCTTGCGTCAAGTCAGCCTGCGACGGCATGGAACAGATGTCCCAGATCATTCAACAAGTCAAGCGTGACTGCGGATGATGCCCTGACCCATGAAACTCATACTCCACCAATGGACCCACCCCACGCACCAACAGGCCAATTCTGATTTAGAATAGCCGCTGCGTAGAGGCTGCTAAAGCAGAATCTTATTGCCCTTGGAGCCCGACCTGATGACCGCTGATCCCAACTCCATCAACGCTGATGGCAACAACGAAACTCTGAGCGCCAAGCAGCGACTGGCGATTCAGCAGATCAAGCAACTCACTGAGCAGCGGCATGCTGCTGAAAGAGCGACCAACGAAGCCAAAGAAAGCGGCCTTGCCCATCTCGAAAAAGAACACGCTGACACTCTTTCGGCAATTGAGACGGCCCACAAATCAGGACTCATCAAGGCGAAAGAAAAGCGAACAAAAGCAATTCATCAGTGCGAATCAACTTTCAAGTTGAGCGTTAAGTCGGCTGAGGAAGGACTCCAGAATCGGCTCAAGAGCATCCATCAGCGAGACCTGACCCAATCTAAAAAGTCAAAGGACAACCTAGAGTTTGGCCAGTGGATCGCTGAGTCAGTCTATGAGGCCAATCAGCAACAACCGAGAGAGCAGTTCCTGGTTCGCAAAGACAACATTGAAGAAACCGCAAAGCAAATCTCAGAGATCGCACGCCTAAGCTCACGAACACTAAAGAGGTATTGGCAGCCTCGCATCAACAGTACAAATCTTGAACGTGTGGAAAAAGGCGACAACCCCACACACACACTGCACTCATCACTCCAAGATGCGCAGCGGGGCTTTGCAAATCTCCGCCAACTTTGGATCCCAAAATGCCTCAATCCACTCAGTATTCTTCTCGTTCTTATTATTACAGGCACCATTATCTTTGGTTGCGGCTGGCTTGTATTTAGCAATCAATTGTCGACATGGATCACGACCAGCTCCGCTGTAACTGTAGGCATTCTTATTGTTTGGACATTGATCGCATACCTTGTCACACGCCGGCAAACTGCCGAGATACGCCTCCATCTAGAAAAGAGTATCCGGCGCGGACTTGCATCCGTAAATGACTGCATTGAAGCAGCTGAACAAGCAATGCAACAAATGGAGTTTTCGCTCCAAAGCGAGCGAGACAAGGAGATTACTCGAGTCAAGGATACCTATGAGCCCCGTATCGAAGGACTCGGCGAGCACCGCCAACGACGGCAAGATCAAGCACAGATCCGCTACGAACAGCGACTTGAGCATATCGACAAAAAAAAGAAGGAAACACTCCCCCTTATTGAGAGCGAATACGAGCAACTGGTTGCCACCACAACTCAAACCCATCAAGACGATCTCTCAAAGGAACAACACGAACATAAGCAGAAGGCAGATAAAATCCACTCGACGCATGACGAGGATTTTGAGTCACTAAAAAAACAGTGGGACACAGGCATTGAAAAACATTGGTCAACGCTCCTAAAGATCAACGAGCGAGCTAAGACTATTTTCGGCTCAGACCACGAGAGCCGTCCATACCAAGCGCCTACAACATTTCCCGACATGATTCAGTTTGGTTCGCTGGATCTTGATTTTTCAGCAATCCCTCATGCAATCCCAACAGATGCACGCCTTGCATTCCCTTGCCCTAAAAAGGTTGCACTGCCAGCAATCCTGGACTTCCCTATTGCCAGCTCTTTATTGATCAAAACAACGGGCGCTTCAAGGGCAAATGGAATTGATGTCATTAGTGCGACCATGTTTAGACTCCTTACGGCACTACCGCCAGGCAAAGTTCGCTTTACCATTTTTGATCCCATTGGGCTTGGCCAAAGCTTTGCAGGCTTTATGCATCTCGCTGATTACGAAAACGCTTTTGCACTCGACAAGATCTGGTCAGATTCCCGCCACTTTGAACAGCGACTTGCCGATCTAACCGACCACATGGAAGTAGTGATACAGAAGTACCTGCGCAATGAATTTCCAACCATTGCACACTACAATCAGCAAGCCGGACCAATTGCCGAACCATATCGCTTCCTGGTTATCGCAGACTTCCCAAATCAATTCAGTGAGATTGCAACCCGCCGCCTCGCTAGCATTATTAATAGTGGGCCACGCTGTGGCGTATTCACATTGATGACCATGGACACCGCTGAGAAATTACCGAGTGGCTTTGATCTTGAAGAGCTCGAGCGAGGCGCGGTGACTCTTATTCATCGGGAGGATCAGTTCACTTGGCAGGATGAGACTTTTGCGGACCTTCCGCTTTCGACCGAACTCCCTCCTTCATCAGAACAACTCACTGAAACACTTCATGTATTGGGCCCACTTGCGCAATCTGCAAACCGCGTTGAAGTCCCATTCCATATGGTGAGCCCAGATGCCGACAGCCTCTGGCAAGAATCAACGACTGATGCAATTACTGTTCCACTTGGGCTCAATGGTGCTAACAAAATGCAGTACCTTGCACTGGGCAAAGGAACCTCTCAACACGTCCTGCTTACTGGCAAAACTGGCTCCGGAAAATCCACACTACTGCATGTTCTGGTCACTAATTTGGCGATGCGATATAGCCCAGATGAGGTCGAATGCTATCTCATCGATTTCAAGAAGGGTGTGGAATTCAAAACATATGCCACACATGAACTTCCACACGCTCGCGTGATCGCCATAGAGTCAGACAGAGAATTTGGAATCAGCGTTCTGGACCGCTTAGATTCAGAGCTTCGCCGTCGGGGCGCACTTTTTAGAGATGCTGGCGTTCAAGATTTACCTGGATTCCGAGCGGCCCATCCAGAGCAACCAATGCCGCGATCACTGCTCATCATCGATGAATTCCAAGAGCTCTTTATCGAAGAGGACAAAGTCGCTCAAGATGCCGCATTGCTCATGGACCGCCTTGTGCGCCAAGGACGTGCTTTTGGCATTCATGTACTACTCGGATCTCAGACACTCGGTGGCGCCTATTCCCTGGCTCGCAGCACGATTGGACAAATGAATATTCGCATTGCGCTACAGTGCAGTGAAGCCGATGCTCACATGGTTCTTGGTGAAGACAATGATGCCGCCCGCCTGCTTTCACGGCCAGGCGAAGCAATCTACAACGATGCCAATGGACAGGTTGAAGGCAACAGCCCCTTCCAAGTTGTCTGGCTTGATGATGCCGATCGAGATAAATACTTAGGCTATGTGCAGAATCGTTTCCAAACCGAACCTCCACAAGGCAACTACCCACCACCCGCAATCTTCGAAGGCAATGTGCCAGCACATCTTGAAAGAAACCAGCTCCTGACCACTTGCCTCCAGGAAGACCACCGAAAACCGAGCCCAACATTAGTCAATTGCTGGCTCGGCGAAGCTATTGCCATAAAAGACCCCACCGCATGTGCCTTGAAACGTGAAACTGGCTCACATCTCATTATCGTTGGGCAACGCGATGAATCAGCGCTCGCCATGATGGCCAGCAGCCTTATCAGTATTACAGCACAGGTGAAACCTTCGAAGATATCAGACAAACTCTCTAACATTGTGCTGCTCGATGCGACCAATCCTGAAGATACACGACATGGCTTCTTACAGAGTGTCCTAAGTCATAGCGATCATGAATACAACTTCGGCAATTGGCGGCAGGCGCCAGAGCTTATGGATGTTGTATCAGCTGAACTGAGTCGTCGACAGGAAGGTCGCATCTCAGACGAGCCACCCGTATTCGTATTTATTCATGCACTACATCGCTTCAGAGATTTCCGCCGTGGCGATGATGATTTCAGCTTCTCAGTAGACGAGGATGCGACCCCCACGCCCGACAAGCAGCTCAAAGAACTGCTTCAAGAGGGACCAGCTCATGGGATACATGTGATCACCTGGTGCGACACCGTCAATAACATGGAACGCGCCTTTGATCGGCAGAGCTTGCGAGAGCTATCAAATCGAGTGCTCTTTCAAATGAGCACAAGTGATTCTGCGACACTTATTGATTCGCCAATTGCTGCCAATCTCGGCATGCACAGAGCACTTATTTACCGGGATGAACTAGCACAAACTGAGAAGTTTCGCCCGTACGCGATGCCAGAAAATACGATATTAGAATTTGTAGCTCAACATTTGGGCAATAAGAATGGCCTAGGCTAAGGAGGCATGATTAGTGGCCACTTCAGAACCCTTGCAAAACCTAGACCTCTACAGGCTTGAAGAACTACTTACCCCAGAGCAGCGAGCAAGCCGTGACCGCGTACGCGAATGGGTCCAAAATAGCGCCTTACCTCGCATGCCAGATGCATACGAAGATGATGCCTTCCCAACCGATCTGATTGCTCCGATGGCCGCAATGGGCGCCTTTGGAACGTCTATTAAAGGCTACGGCTGCCCAGGACTCGACGCACTGACATACGGCCTCATCATGCAAGAACTTGAAGCGGGTGACAGTGCACTTCGCACCTGCGCTTCGGTACAAGGCGCACTGGCAATGAGTGCTATTGCACTATTTGGAAGCGAACAACAGAAAGAACACTGGCTCCCGCTCTTGGCCAGTGGCCAAAAACTAGGTTGCTTTGGACTCACAGAACCAAGCCATGGCTCAGATCCTGGCAGCATGAACACCACCGCCTCTCTTCAGAATGGCCAATGGATCATCAACGGCTCTAAGACATGGATCGGCCATGCGACCATTGCTGACGTTGCCGTCATCTGGGCCAAAGTACGTGACGATTCAAACGTTGGTGACATTCCGGATTCTGCAATCCGAGGATTCCTCGTAGACACAACTTCAACTGGATATTCCGCAAGTCAGATAAAGGGAAAACTATCACTGAGAGCCAGTACAACAGGCTGCATTGAACTAAAGAACTGCGTCGCCGAGGAAGCATCGATTCTCCCAAACGCAACAGGATTAAATGGCCCACTCGCATGTCTAGATCAAGCACGATATGGAATTGCCTTTGGAGTCGTCGGCGCCGCCCATTCTTGCTTTACAAAAGCGCGTGACTACGCATTAGAACGAATACAATTCGGAAAACCACTTGCTCGCTTTCAACTTGTGCAGTCCAAACTTGCTGACATGGCCACAAAAATTACCCAAGCACAACTCACATGCCTGCGACTTAGCCAACTCAAAGATGCTGGCCATGCGACAACTGTTCAAATCTCATTGGCAAAACGAGCCAATGTCGAGATTGCAATTACAGTTGCGCGCCAAGCAAGAGATTTACTGGGCGGCAGCGGCATCCTAAACGAACATCATGTGATGCGACATCTGTGCAACCTTGAATCGGTGCGCACGTATGAGGGCACACATGATATTCATACCCTGATTCTAGGAAGAGCACTGACCGGGATCAGCGCTTTTCGATAACTGCTCCGGCCATCAACTCTGAACGATCTACGCGCGGCTTTTCGGTATTGTTGTCGGGGCCCACCATGCGACGTATGCCCTTTGAAAACAAGAACCGATTGGCTACATAAGTACGCAGGTCCTCTGACCGATCAAATCTTCGCCACCTCGATGCACTCGCACCCTTGGAGTCAAAGTCGAATTCCTGAAGCACATCACGAAAGAGCTGCCGCACTAACTTCTGGACACCACCTGGCAACTGTTCCTTCCAAGCTGTCATTGGTGCCTTGCTAATCTCACCAGCCTTACGCTCACCCTGAAGCGACCAACCAGATCGTGTTCGCTGACTGCTGCCATTTTGCCCTGTTACTTGGGTCATGATTGGGTCAAACTCAACACCCAGCCAGTCTGCTAATGGGCGAAGCTCCGCTTCTGGGTTATCAAGCAACCGATCATAAACCAGGATCCTAAAATTATCTGGATGTAATCCGGCCCATTTACGCATGAAGTAATAACTCAATCGCATCTCTAAGATGCGCTGCCCCAAATAAGGATACTTGAGCTTCTTATGCAATTTCTTAGAGTCATTGTCAATCCGCGACTGCTCTTGCTTTCCCATCTGGGCATGACGCAGATTGTGAATTGCTGAATTCAACTGGCCAAACGGATTCCTGAGCACATAAATGAATTTTATATCAGGGAAGTAAGACAATAACTCCGGAAAGAACTCTGCTTGCTGGACCCCTTTCACAACAACACTCATTTGATCAATAGGCTGCCCAGCATAATCAGCAGTGGCATGCACCCCAGCACACAGAATGGACTCCAGTAAATCACCATCGGTCTGAATAAGTCCGCCATCAAGTCGCTTATACAACTGTTCTTTGAATGAAATTGCAGAATAGTATGATTTTTTCCCGCTGCTCTTTGGTTGTGGCCTAAACCACTTGTCAGCGCAGATTGCTTCGACGCGATCTTCCATCGGCCCTGAAATCCGCCGCCGGTTACTCGTGATGTGCGATGAATCGGTGTAACTAAAAAAGTGCACTTCGTTTCGAGGATATGTATATGTGCCGGGAACACCATCCAAGAGATTGAAACTCATAGACGTGCCAGATTTTCTTAATCCGGAGATAAATATCGGCTTAACGATTCGATCTGTTTGGCTGATCGTTGGAACTTCAACTTGTGTCATTTAGCTGCATCGCCTCTTATATAAACTAGGACCTCAAATTCACAATCAAATGCCTACGATTATCTACAGCATTTCATTATAATCTCTGCCGCCAAGCCCGTAATAAAACGAGTCCTAAGCCCCTTCAGCAGGCATAGCAGCAGAGGCCTTTTCACTGGCTTCCACTGCATTCTTGAGCGCTCGACGAGCAACATGAGCTACGACGGCAACTGCTGCTATTGCTGCCACAAGGCCAACAATAAGTCCAACGTAGTAAATGACTGACCCTTTCTCTTCCCCACTGGCCAGTCTGGCGACGTGCTTGGCTGCTGTTCCATAATAGACGGTCACAAAATTCCCGGGCAACATTCCAATCAGTGCCATGAAGTAGGCCTTGAAAGTGACACGCGTCGCCCCAAGCCCGTAACACAGCGGAGAGAAGGCAATGGGTGCCAATCGCAACAAAAGCATGATCTTAAAGCCCTCTCGACCAGTTGCCTTATCAATTGCCGCAAACTTGGGGTGCTTTTTCATCATCCTCTCGACAGGTCGCCTCAGCACATATCGCGATAAAAAAAACAACACGATGGCCGAGATAAAGCCCATCACAATGACAAAAAGCCAGCCCCACCACAGCCCAAATAAGGCTCCAGCCGTAAGCGAAGGAACTGCTTCAGGGATAAAACAAATCACCAACACAAGAAAGATTCCGGCAAACAGCACCGGTGCCCAAATCCCTTGCCGTTCAATCCATGCCTCGACCGGCCCAAACCAGTGGCCCCCTACGATCGCCAAGATGGCAATGAGGCCCAGAATGACCAATGAAATGACAACGCGAACGATGATCTTGACCCAACGGCGATGGTCCTGAACCGTGTGCTTGATCGAGTCACTTATCAGATTGGAGTGAATCAAGACCATATTTCGCTGCGGCAAGTTGTCCATACAAGAGCGGAGATCCGGAATCCTATTGAAACACCTACATAGCATCGGCGATTCTGCGTCTCCTTGCAATCTGCGCCCCAACATTACAGCCGCTCGGTGGCTTGCTAACCTATAGGTCCTTGCGGGTGTAGCTCAATTGGTAGAGCGTCAGCCTTCCAAGCTGAATGTCGCCGGTTCGAACCCGGTCACCCGCTTATAAACACACCTCAGTCTCCGGACTGGGGTGTGTTGCTTTGCACTAGGCGTCCAATGTCTCGGCATCAAAGAGAAACTGGCCCTGGGACACCTGGCGAAGCTCCAGCTACCACCGCCTCCTGTGAAATCGATGATTCAATGTGGCCTTGGGAAGATTTAAAAAAGACCATGGGCCGCAGACCTCCCAAGATGCCCAGGCCTGACTTTGCTTTTTTTATCAAGCATTGCGCTATGATGCGTGGCTATGGAACCTCGCCATCACTCCTCTCGCAGACGTTTTACCACGTATCGCCGCGCCGCACGTGGCGAGCGCAATGCGCATAGTGGCGATATCGCTCCAGCTGAACTAGCTCGCCGACAGTATGTACGACAAAGGCCTACTAAAAAACTGGTCGGCTGGTTTTGGCGGCTACTTCGCCAAGAGCGAAGAAGCCTTGCGCTCACACTACTGGCATTAGCAGTTGCGACAATACTCACACTCATACCTCCCGCTGCCACCAAAGTTGTATTTGACAATGTCTTAGGAGACCAGCCGCTCCCGAGCTGGTCAATTGATGCGCTGCCTTTCATTGCTCAACCGGGCTGGCTCCTTGCCTGCCTGGCAGCAGGAAGCCTACTGATTGCGATCGTGGGGCTCAGCATAGGAATGTGGACACGCTGGCGAGCCACACGAACGACCAAGCGGTTGCAGGTCCGTGTGCGTCGCCTTGCGTTTAGACATGCAGCCCATCTACCGCTGCACCGTGTCTACGAACTCAAATCTGGTGGCGCTTCAAGCATTCTTCGTGAAGATGCTGGGGCTGTTGCTGAGTTGATTTTTGGAATGGTCTATAACCCAGCCAAAGCAATCATTCAGCTCATCGGTGTGCTTTTTATCTTGGCTGTGGTGGATTGGACCATGCTCTTGGGGGCGATCATCCTCTTCCCATTGGTGTTTCTGACCCACCGGACTTGGATTAACCGCATCCGGCCATTGTGGCGCGATGTACGGCATACCCGCCAGCATACTGATGCCCATGCCACAGAGTCATTTGGTGGCATGCGCGTGGTCAGAGCCTTTGGAAGAGAGACCACTGAACGAAACCGCTTCGCACTTAACAACCACCTACTCGCACGACAGGAGCTGTTGGCCTGGTGGTGGTCTCGTGGGGTGGACATTGCTTGGTCTATTCTGATTCCAGCCGCGACGGCCCTACTTTTATGGTACGGCGCCACTCAAATTATCTCTGACAGGGCTGCTGTAGCGGCCGGCACATTGGCCGAGTCAAAAGCAATGACCGTTGGTGATCTCGTCATGTTCTTAACGTATCTAGCGATGCTACTAGCCCCGCTGGCAACACTCGCCGCCAGCGCCACTCAATTCCAGAGCAGTTTGGCTGGCTTAGACCGACTCATTGATCTACTTGAAGAACCAACAGAACATGCCACTTCAGGGAAGCGCCTCATTTCAGCAGCCCAGGTAGATGGACGCATTACCCTTCAAAACGTCAGTTTCTGTTACCCCCGTACGACTGAGCCAGTGTTGAAAGACATTTCCTTTGAGGTTGCACCGGGCCAAGTGGTGGCTTTAGTTGGTGCCAGTGGCAGCGGCAAGTCGACGCTATGTAATCTTGTGGCACGATTCTACGACCCCACTCAAGGGCGTATTCTTCTAGACGGCATCGATCTCACCGAAGTAGACTTACGTTCCTACCGCAGCCTGCTCGGGGTCGTCGAACAAGATATCTTCCTCTTCGATGGTTCCATCGCCGAAAACATTGGTTATGGACGTAGAGCTGCGACACAAGAACAAATTATCACCGCTGCTCAACAAGCACATGCAAGTGAGTTCATAGACCAGCTACCTGACAGCTACAACACGCTTATTGGCGAACGCGGCGTGCGACTTAGCGGTGGGCAGCGGCAAAGACTTGCAATTGCTCGAGCGATCTTAGCCAATCCTCGCCTTCTGATTCTCGATGAGGCAACCAGCAATCTAGACACCGCTAGCGAGCGGATCATTCAGTCCAGTCTTGATACGCTGATGCTTGGTCGCACATGCTTTGTGATCGCCCACCGCCTAAGCACAATCAATCAGGCTGACCTTATTCTGGTGCTCGACCATGGGCGGGTGATTGAGCATGGCCATCATGACCAACTCATGACCAGAGGTGGAGCCTATCGGAATATGATCGAACTACAGGCCACATCCACAAATGTGGCCTCCGCAGGAAGTTAGGGCCTATATTGCACCATACGGGGGCCCGGAGGGCACAAATCTGGCAGCCATCGATGTAAAACCCATATTTTAGATGTTTAGATCACAATTTCTAGGTTGTTGATGGCTCGATCCAGTGATACTCTCAATGGTGAGAGGAAAGAGAGACTTACTGTCCCCGGCGGTATCTACAGGCTGAGGACAGCAATCCTATCGTCCAAATAGTTGTGAATAGGCTTGTTATAGGTCTTGCTAAGAAGAATCCAGAACCCACAGGCACAAATTAGTGGCTCCTAGTGAGGTTCTCTTGAGAAAGGTGATCATTAATGAGCGCTACATGTACTGGCCTGAAGTTCTTGACCTGCACAGCCCTGCTTGCGGGCCTCACGACCGTATCAACCACCAATGCCGCAGTTGATCCCGGAAATTACACAACCGACCGAGTTTCCATCGGGCAAGACGGATCTATTAACTTTCCTGCTGTTGATGTGGAACAAGTCGCGGATCTTGTGATGGCAGATCAACATGAAGCCAAGGCATACCGCTACGCCATGTTCTACGCGCTTGCTGGCCGAGATGCCAAAGGGCAGAACCTCGACCCAAACATGTGGCCAGCGGGCGCCCAATTGGATATGGACTGGCGCGGGCTTACCCCAGAGAACTGCGGAACGACTGGAATGAAACGAAATGCCCAGGAAGGGCCGATGTCGTTTTGGAAAGTCCGCTTCACCTGTACCGAACAAGACATGGATGCCAACATTGGTGCCGCTGGCGCCATCATCCAATTGGACCGCAATCTACCGAGACACCTGGCTGCGGACACCAGAATCCTACTCACAGATAAGTCTGGTCATCTGATTTGGGAAATGACAGGCGAGCAAATTGCTATCGCACCTGACTTGGTCAGTCACCAAGGCTTGCGGATGCCTGGGCCTAAAATCGTTCATACTGCATTTGTCCCTGTGAAGCCATATGACCCAACACGTTGGTTTGATATGGAGTTGAGATACACGGGACGAAATTTCCGTGACTTCGAGGAATTTCTAGCACAAGACTGTGCTATTACCGGCATGTCCACCTGTTTCCGCGGTACCAATCAAATGGTCGATTTGCTGGATCTTGGTGGCTTTTACAATGATCATCCGATCCCCTACTTCGTCCGTTCTGGAAGCTGCAATATCGACGTCATTTGCGACACGGTCAATGGCAATGATATTCGCGAATGGGATGCAGAAATTGCCTGTGTTGCAGCCATTTCAACTGGTGGCAGCGGCTTCTGCTCTGGCTTTATGATCAACAACCATTTAGAGGACGGCCAGCCATTCTTCATGACCGCAGACCACTGTGGCATCAATAGTGGCAATGCTGGATCACTGGTTGCCTACTGGAATTTTGAAAATAGTATTTGCCGTGCACCCGGAAGCGAAGCAAGTGGCGGCCCTGGTGACGGTTCTTTGAGTCAGTTCTCAACCGGAGCCACGTTCCTGGCAAGCAGCTCTGCGTCCGACTTTACACTCGTCAAATTCGTAAATCCTGTTGATGAAGCTTTTGAGGTTTCCTATTGCGGCTGGAATGCCACCCCCGACGCTCCAACAAGCATGGTTGGCATTCACCATCCAAGCGTAGACGAAAAACGCATTTCGTTTGATGATGATGCAGGCACATTTACTGATTATCTCGGTGAAGCCGAAGTGACTAACGGCAGCCATGTCCGGGTTACTGCTTGGGAGGAAGGCACCACCGAAGGCGGGTCATCTGGCTCACCTCTGTTTAACCAGAATCACCAAGTCATCGGACAACTGCATGGCGGATTTGCCTCTTGCAGCAGCATTACCAGTGACTGGTACGGCTCTTTCGCCATCTCTTATCCTTACAATGGCGATGAGACTTCGAGCCTGCAAGCTTGGCTTGATCCATTTTTCCTCTTAACAGAGATAGACACCCTCGGCGGCGGCGGCCTGAGCATCCAAGGCCCCGGCAGTACAACATGGATTGGTGCCATTGGTGGACCATTCGAAAATGAAGCTGGCGGAGGCAATGCCGAGTACACACTGAAAAATAACTTTGACGTAGCAATTGCTTATGAAATTGGCTTTGATGCCTCGATCGCCTTGAAAATCAACGGGTCAACAAGCCCAATTTCAGGCACATTGAATCCTGGATCAACCCTTAATGTTGGCGTGACCGTCGATCCGGCCACAGCCAATGCACTGGTCGCAGGCTTCTATCAAGCAGGCCTTAGCTTCACAGATCAAACGAATATGACAGTTGTGAGCAAGCAACACACGATCGAAGTTGGGCAAACAAACTTCGTACTCACACCAGATATTGGTTTCGAGACAGGCGGCCCTGTGGGTGGCCCGTTCAATTCGACTCAAACCTATACCCTGACTTCGACGCGACCAACAGATCTCAATATTGAGATCTCTGCTGATCAGTCATGGATCGACATCAATGGCTCACCATCGTTGACGACCACCCTGACAGAAGCTAATCCAAGCCTGGATGTGGAAATCTCCATTAACAGGCAGGCAGATGTACTTCCAGCTGGAATCGTGGCTGCTTTGATCTCTTTCAACAACTTGGATGGTGACAATGGTGACACGACGCGTGAAATCACACTCGATGTAGGCCGCTACAGCTATGCATCGACTGACACGCCAACGTCAATCGTTGACAACACCGTGATCGTGAGCACGATCAACGTCGCAGACTTCTACTGCATTGGTGATGTCGATGTTGAAGTAGATATCACACATACGTGGTCTGGTGACCTTGAGGTCATTCTCAGAAGCCCTGCTGGAACAACTGTATATCTCCGCAATCGAACTGGTGGAGATGAAGACAATGTCCAGGCAACCTTTAACGAAGGAACGTTCGACGTCGATGGCCCTGGCCTTCTCTCAGACTTCAACGGCGAGAGCAGCAACGGCGACTGGACATTAGAGGTCGGTGACTATGCCAGCGCCGACCAAGGTGAATTGAACTCTTGGAAACTCAAGATTGCCTCATCAGGAGATCAGTGTCCTCCATCAGCCGTGGACGTGGCTTCTGGTGGCGAGCTCAATGCTGCACAGACGATTACCCTTGCCGGGGCGTCAGGCACAGGCGGCCCTATTGACCATGTCATTGAATCGCTTCCAAGTAATGGCGTGCTCAGTGATGGCGGCTCAAACATTGCAACCGTCCCATACACGCTCAATGGTGCAACAGTGACCTACACTCCAGATAACAACTACTCTGGAGCAGACTCATTCACCTACTATGTCATGGAAAACAGCACGAATTCTAATTCCGCTGTTGTCTCGATCCAGGTTGGCGTTCCACCAGTATTGCTGGTTGATGACGATGACAACAATCCAGATGTCCGCGACTACTACACCAATGCACTCGATGCAATGGGCGTTGCCTATGACATCTACGACACCGTCAACAGTGACAACGAACCCACAGCCGGGCAACTTGCCTCCTATGACCTCGTCTTATGGTTCACCGGTGCTGAGTTCGGCGGCTTTGCTGGACCTGGTACGGATGGCGAAACAGCTCTTAGTTCCTATCTTGATGGCGGCGGCTGTTTGTTTGTATCGAGCCAGGATTGGCTCTGGGATAAGGGTGGCGCAGACAATGCCACACCAACACCACTGATGGCCAACTACATGAAAATGTCATCTGGACAAAGTGATGTGGGGCACACCACGTTTAGTGGTGCGAATGCCACCTTCAACGGCTTGACCCTGCCAATGGATTTCCTCTACACCAACTACACTGACAACATCAGTACGACCGCAGGCGAGCTCGCCTTTACTGGTGACAGTGGTGATGGAGCAATCCAATACACCAATGAAACCTATGGTGCTTGGTATCTAGGCTTTGGCCTGGAAAATGTTCCATCAATCGATGCACGCGTCGATGTACTGAATGCTGTGTTTGGATTGTGTGCAGATGATCCGGAACCAGAGGACTGCGATGGCGACTTCAATGGTGATAGCCAAATAGATCTGACTGACTTCTCATCATTCTTGGTGGCCTTCGGCAACCCATGTAGCGATTGCCCTGAAGATATGGATGGAAACGGAAGTGTGGGCCTGGAAGACTTCTCTGCCTTCCTGGTCGTCTTTGGAACCAGCTGCCCATAATCAGAGCTTATATTTCTTGTTGATTTCATCGCCCCCCGGAGATTTATCTTCGGGGGGCGTTTGCTTGCAAGCAGAATGACGGCCTACAATCTGATTCTGCAGCCGGAATCCAATCCCTTTTTAGAGGCCCTCTGATGAAAGAACGCATGATCATCGGCGTGACTGGCGCCAGCGGCATCACATATGCCATTCGCTTACTTGAAGTATTACCCCAGATGGGATTTGAGACTCACTTGGTCATGTCTCGCGCTGCCCAACTCGTCCGAGAGTATGAAACTGGTGTCAGCAAACGTGGCATGGAGGCATTGGCCGATCATATCTATGGCCCTGGTGACATTGGCGCGTCCATCGCATCAGGGTCATTCAAGACCAGAGGAATGATCATTGCCCCATGCTCAATAAAGACGATGTCTGAGATTGCATACGGGACCACCACTAATCTTGTTGCAAGAGCGGCGGATGTCACACTTAAGGAACGCCGCAAACTTGCATTATTGTTACGCGAGTCCCCGCTGCACGCTGGACACATCAAAACCATGCTGCAGGCAACAGAGGCCGGGGCAATCATCGCACCTGCGGTAACAGCCTTCTACGACAAGCCGCAGACAATCCAGGATATGGTTGACCATACCGTTGGAAGATTGCTCAGCCTCTTTGATATTGAGACCGATCTCTTCGAGCCCTGGGTCCCGCCTAACACTGAAGCGGACCATTCCAAGACCACTCCGAGCAGAAGTTCGACCGACAAGACACTCACTACCGATGCATAGCGATCATTGCTTGCAGCCAGAGCAATAAAGAAGAGCCTCCTACTATCAATCACTATTGGCCAATGCCGCAAGAGTGAGAGCTACTTCTATTTTGACTTTTGGCTCTTTCATTACGCATGATCTCGACAGGAGATAATATCTTCAACGCAATGGTCTACCCCCACCTCTATTCTCACCAAGCCATGCTTGAGCATGATCCTGCGAAAGATATCCATGGCTTCACGAGTCCGGAAGTGCCTGACCGACTTGCAGCCATACTCAAGGAAACCCCGACACAGTCTCTGCAAATGATTCGCGATCAAGAGGCTGCAACAGCGACTCAACTGAGCCGTGTCCATAGCGCCAACTACGTTGAGCATCTCATCAACTGCGCTGATCGAAACCTACTCCTTGATTTCGACACCGCAATAAGCCCTGGGTCAGTCAAAGCCGCGACCATTGCAGCCGGGGCCGCCATTAAAGCGGTCACGTCTGCATGCGATCAGCCTGGACAACCGACATTGGCCGCCATTCGCCCCCCCGGACATCACGCCGAGATTGCTCGAGCAATGGGGTTCTGTCTCTTTAACAACATCGCTGTTGCTGCACAACACGCTTTGGACGAACTTAACATCAATCGCATCTGCATCATCGATTGGGATGTACATCACGGCAATGGCACGCAGAACATTTTCTATGACCGCAATGACGTTCTTTTTATAAGCATTCACCAATCGCCACTCTATCCTGGATCGGGCTATCTAGAAGAGATCGGCAATGGTCCTGGCAAAGGATTCACCGTCAATGTGCCGATGCCTGCAGGGCAAATGGATGCCGATTACATACAGATATTTGAACACATCATTGAACCAATTAATAAAAACTTCAAACCCGACCTAATACTAATCTCAGCTGGCTTCGATGCCCATCAGGATGACCCCTTGGGGGGCATGGGTGTAACCACACATGGATTTGGAGTCATGACACAAATATCTAACAGGCTGGCAAAAGTGCATTGCAACGGGAAAATGTCACTCATTCTCGAAGGCGGATATTCAATCCCTGCACTCACAGAGAGCATGGACATTTGCTTGAACACACTTGCGGGGAATCCCATTAGCGAAATCGCTGATCAGCCAATGCCCAGAACTCTAGAAATCATAAACCGCGTGAAGAAATTGCATCATCGCTGGTTTTGATAAGACCACAAAATAGAGAACTCAACATAGATTAGGCCACGCTCTTGTTTTTTATTTTGCTGGCCAGATAAGTTACCATTACAGAGCACCTGGGAACACCTGTCTTAAATGCTGAAAGAATTTTCTATGCCTCTGCTTGCATCACCCATGAACACTGGCCTCCACGGGGACATTGCATGGATGCTGACAGCAACGGCGCTCGTTCTCATGATGACACCTGGCATTGGCTTCTTCTATGGTGGCCTGGTACACCGCAAGAATGCCTACACAATCGTCGTACAGTCTATTCTTGTCATGTGCTTGGTTGGAACAATTTGGCCTATTCTTGCTTATAGCCTGGCCTTTGGCCCGGACATGCTTGGTGGCCTGGTTGGGAACTTTGACTTTGTCGGCCTCAAGGAAATGTGGAACTACCCTGGCATAAACATTCCTTCGCAGCTCGATATGATTTTTCAATGCGCCTTCGCAATGGTGGCCGCAGCACTGGTCATCGGGGGCTTTGCCGAACGACTTAATCTATCCGCTTTCTGTTTATTTATTCCACTCTGGATCATCTTGGTGTATTGCCCAGTGGCACACTGGCTCTGGGGCAACCACCCTGGCGAAAATACATTCTTCTCTCTGAAGAACAAGGGCACCCTTGACTTTGCTGGTGGCATGGTCGTGCACTTGAATGCAGCGACTGCAGCCTTTGTTGCAGGCTGTGTCATTGGACCTCGCGCCGGGCACAAACACTCAGAAAGACCTTCTGGTCCACATCTTCATTTCTGCTTGCTTGGCGTCAGCCTTCTTTGGTTTGGATGGCTTGGGTTTAATGCTGGCAGTGCCGGCGCCGCAAACGAGATCGCTGCAACCGCAATGGTGAATACGATCTTTGCGAGCGCTGTGGGCGGGCTCGCTTGGATCGCAATTGAATACAGCCGATTAAAACGAATCACAGGACCAGGTCTAGCAGCAGGCATGGTTGCAGGACTGGTCGCCATCACGCCGGCTTGTGGCTATATCACACCAATGGCATCACTGGTGATTGGAGCCATTGCCAGTTGCGTGTCATACACAGCCATGTACATCATCAACGAGCGACTTGGGTGTGATGACTCTTTAGATGTTTTTAGCGTACATGGCATTTCCGCGATATGGGGCGCCATCGCAACTGGGCTCTTCGCCACACTGGCAGTCAATCCCGAAGGAGGCAATGGCCTATTCAATGGTAATGCTGCCCAGCTCTTGGATCAGCTTCGAGGCATTGGCTATGTACTGGTCTGGAGTGGCGGGGTTTCTTTCCTTCTTCTGAAAGTGCTCGACTGGACTGTTGGCTTGCGATGCAGTCCTGCTCATGAAGCCTTAGGCCTTGATAAAGTCCAGTTCGGACTCGAGACCATGACCTCAAGCAAAGACACCTGATGTCCACCCCCATTGCTGAGGCTTGGGTACTGGCGCTCCTGCCAGCAATGGCGAGAGACTTTGCGTCGAGTGGGTTTGCCAATAGAGATCCGGTCCACCTGAGTCATCGAGCGCTGCGGCAAGGGCTTTTCCGGTATAGGTTTCCTCTAACGCGAACCCCATACTGCGAGCAAGAGCAACACTTCGCTGAGTTAAGGCAGTGTGATGGCCATACCCTGCACCCAGAAATCTATTGTTAATCTCAGGAACCATAGCATCAGTTTTCGTGATTCGTGATGTGTCCCGTGCCAGTTGCTCTATCTGCTGAACGGAGAGCCATGCCTCGGGCACCACACGAACCCCGATCACTCTTGTTTCGAGGCCTGCCGCATGGAAGCCCATTGCCAATCCCACAGCGGTACCTGCAGTACCCAACGGCACAAAGCACTTTCTTGGCTCAGGGCAAAGGCCCAGCCGAATCTGCTGCGCTAGCTCCAAACCAGCTGCCACAAATCCTAAAACGCCGACCGGGCTCGATCCGCCCGCTGGAATGACCGCTCCATACCGCCCAAGTTGCTGTAGCTTCTTGAATGCCTGCAGTTGATTCTTCGCCATTTCGACTGACACGAGTGGCAACGTCGCTGCCAAGACTTGGGAAGCATGTTCGTCAAAAGGACGACCAAACACAACGGCCTTCACGGGGCGACCTAAACGAGCGCCGTGCACTGCTGTGGCCAGGATGTGGTGTGATCCGACGGCCCCCATCGTGGCGACAGGACCATCACCTTGCGCGAATAAATACTCTAATTTTCGAACTTTGTTACCAGCCACAAGGTTGTGACAACAGCCATCATCTTTGATCCAAAGTCCGGGGCGCAAACGCTCAGCATCAAAGACTGGCGTCGGGAATTTGCCTATATGAACTCTTTGCTTGATCCAATCCAAAAGAGGCTCCCGTCTGA
This sequence comes from Phycisphaerales bacterium, assembly GCA_029268515.1. Taxonomy (NCBI): domain Bacteria; kingdom Pseudomonadati; phylum Planctomycetota; class Phycisphaerae; order Phycisphaerales; species Phycisphaerales bacterium. Next base: position 66,625 of record JAQWNP010000012.1, read on the forward strand.
GTCTCTCAAAATTATGGTGTCGCGTGCTCTTTTTCTCGCGGCACCAGATGAAAGATACCGTCCCCAATCTTGAGATTGGTTTTAACGTCTTGGAGGCTCATGATCATATCCCCTGCTTCAACCGTCTTTGTTGTCATCACGTGAGGAATTCTCAATCCACGAACCTCTCGGTAGTCTGCCAATAGAACTGACACTGGAAACTCGCCCATGCCCGGCTGAATGGCAACCGTATCGAACTGTAGAACATCACCTGTATTGGAATCAACATAACATTCAACTGAGGGCGCCCCATCGTTTTCGAGCAACAAAAGAATAGCCGGCTGGTCCTCTAATGTTGTTCTTCGAACAACGGTGATATTTTCATAGAAGTCATGCCAGTCACCAAGAAAGAAACCTGGATGACTTTGTTGGGCCTGGCGCAATAGACGGCCAGACAGTTGTTTGAATGGCTCAAAACTTGATCGCTCTGAAGCCGTATCTCCATCGACTGCCATTTCTATCAAACCAAATATCCCAAAATCGATGTCAGTCCGAGCCCGATCAGTACCCGCAAGCCAATGCTTGGCGGCACCAGAGACACCCGATTGCTTCATATTGATGGCCCACTCCATTCCAAGCACCCCGAAAGAAGCCAAGGTTTCCCCTCGCTTGGCGGTCCCCCGCAGCTGATCCAGCTCGGCCAGGGTTGGCAACGTCGCTCCTTCGGCCGTTTTGGTGCGATGGAATTCTCTGATCTGCCCATCCTGTTCCATCAACATTGTCATCGAATGAGGCGTCTGGCCATCCTTGAACACCACGCCAATGCTCTCCTTTACCCGGAAGGCTCTCCTTCCTGATTCATCTGGCGACTCAAGTTCATAGATCATCTGCCCAGGCACATCGACGGCCAGCCTTAAGCCCTGAATCAAGACGGTCAAGACCGGACCCTCATTCTCCTCTGTCATTTCATAGGTCCCCAGATAAGGCTCTAGCAAGGAGATTGGAATCTCCGGAATCAAGAGCACCCCTTCTCTAGGCATATCAAAAGCAAGACCATTCTGGTGCATGCGCAAAGCCGAGACATCACCTTTATTATTCTCATCGAACGTCACAAAGATCTCTCGCGTCATCGCGAAGTAGCGACGACCTTGATCATCTGGTGCTACTAACTGGTAGTTCATTTGACCAGGCACATCGATATACAAATTGCCTTCACTCTCCGAAACTACAAAATCAGCGTTAACGAATGGGCCAAAGTTCGCTTTATATGTACCCACATATGGCTCAAGCATTTCCAAGGGCTCGACAACTTGAAGAGCCGGCTCTTCATCAACCTGATCGTTTAGTAGTAAATCGAAGACGGTCTCATACATAGCTTGCAAAGGAGTAGCGCTGACATTGCACAACAGCACATAGCCAAGACCATCTTGTGGCCGGATTGCAACTGATGCTGCAAATCCATCAATGTTACCGCCATGCTCTAGGATTAGATCGTCCCCTTCGTTGTGTACCATCCAACCAAGTCCGTACTCTGTCTCACCTGCAATGGTGATCCGGCCCTCCCACATCTCATCAAATCGCGCGGCATCAATGAGACGGGTACCATTGAACTGCCCTTTCCCCAACTGCAAGCGCAACCACTGAGCCATGTCTTTGACATTTGAATTGATGGCACCAGCAGCCGCCACACTAAGAAGATCGCGCATCGGAACTGTTTTAAATATCGACTTCTCATCATTCCAGTAGTAGCCCGTGGCCAAACGATCATCTTTTTGAGCCTCCTTGACCGAAGTAGTGGAACTGGTCATACCGAGCGGCTTAAAAATCCTGCTTTCCAAAAGCGCACGCCAGGATTGACCGGCTGCCTGAGCAAGTCCCTGACCGGCAACCATGTACATCACATTGTTGTAAAGGAATCGTTTACGAAATGGCGCCAGAGGCTCAGCAGAAATCGCCGTCTCCATGATCACCTTGTCACTTGCCTGCCCACCAGCCCACAGCAATCCCATTCTCGTAAAGCCAGTCTGATGCGAGAGGAGATCTGTCATCAGCACTTTGGCATCGGGATCATCCGTTTCAATTTGTAGCTGAAAGTCAGGAAGAAACTTAGTGATCGGATCATCCCAGGCCATCACGCCCTGATCAATTTCCATCGCAATTAATGCTGATGTAAATGCCTTCGTTGTTGACCCGACTGCAAAAATGGTTTCAGGCGTTACAGGGCGTTCCGACTTGATGTCTGCAAAACCATATCCCTTCATCAGAATAGGTTGATTATCATAGATGACAGCAATTGCGAGGCCAGGGATCTTATATTCGGTCTGCCACTCCTGCAGTGTTTTATCCAACCGATCAATACGATCCTGAGAAATCCCGTCTGCAAAAACCGCCACTGAAAAGAGGGATATAAAACAAGACACGAAAGCCAATTTCACGAGACTTTTCATTTTTTTCTCTTCTAAAAATGCCAATTCCAAGACACCGTGAATACCACTCCTGCAGCTAATCAGCGGCGATTATACCCCACATTTTTTTTGCAATCCGAGGCCTTTCATAAACGGAGATTTCAGCCTCATTCTTAACCAATCCTAATGCGTCAGGATGTGCCAGAAGTGATTCAATCACTTCAGCAATATGACACTCATTATCACCTAAATGAACACCACGACCAGTTGCTTGAAGGACTTGCGCAATAACACAATCCCCCTCACCAAGGCGACCTCCAATCGCCAGCACAGGCGCATCACAAGGCAGATATTCACAGAGTTTCGTCGTCAAGACACCAGCATCTACATGGTTCCAATCAAGCACAATTAATGCATTAGCGTTCGCCTGCAAACACAATGACTCCTCTTGAGAAAGCAAACCTCGACCATCAATGAGGTGCTCAATCCCTAGTTGAATGGCATGCGAACGCCACAGAGATTCACTTGATCCTGCGACAACCAATTGAATTGGAAGCATTGCTTTGTCTCGCCTGCCATCCAAAATCTTAAGTGCCTTCAGCAACGGTTCTGGGCTTTGGCCGCGCTGATGAATAGATCCTGTATAAACAAGCCGGAAGACACGCGAGTTCTCGGCAGATGGCTCCACAGGACGTTCGATAGCGGGATCAAATCCATTTGGCACAACATGGATGGGCGCCTTGCTCCTCTGACGCAGCCAGCTGGCCAATGGGCTACTCACGGCAGTGACGTGATCCATGGCCGCTAGGCATCGACGCTCAAGATACTTTTCTTTGATCGTGAATGGAAACAATCCATGGTAGATATGATTGCCTGTCCAAAGATCTCTATAGTCACCGACCCATTGGCCTACGACACCTGCTTGCTTTAGTTTTAATGCCACCAGATGCGCCGTGTACGGACCTATGGAGCTAACCACAATATCCCAAGGTCCATTGCGTTTTCCCCAGTCAACCGCTGGGCCGACCCATGCATCAGTCACATCTGGCATACGAGCGGCGCTATACGCCCCCGTCCATCGCTTCACCTTTGCGGCTTTTCCCTCCTGGGCTTGATTGGCGTTTCGTTCATCAAGCTGTTCACGCTTATGACCTGCCCGAGCCCGCTCAACAAATCCCTTGACCTTAAAAGGAATCTCCTGGACATCAACACCTGCGAATACAGATGGCATACCTTGTTGATCATGGCGCTTCTTCGTTGTGAGCACTGTGACATCGGCGCCAAGCTCTGACCAGGCACTCGCAAACGAGGCCGTACGAAGAGATGCTGCAGCATGCTGCGGTGGGAAAAATGGTGTTACTAATAGCAGACGCTTCATGAGACCTCTCTCATTTCACGACGCGGCTGAATCAACGACTGATAGACCTCGATCAAGCGACTGACATAGGCTTGCCTACTTCGTGGCGATAGAAGCGGCTCAGGATCAGTAATTGGACTTCGCTGCAGACGACAGACATTCTCAATCTCAGCCAAACCAGTCCTGAGGCTGATCTCATCATCCAGTTCAAAGGTCCATCCAGCACCTGTCTCCCGCACAAACTCTGCCATGCCACCTAAGTTAGAAACCAAGACGGGGGTTCGACGGCTTAAGGCCTCCACCAACACATTGGGCGCACTCTCGTAACAGCGAGATGGCAAGAGGACACCATGCACCCTACCCATACGATCCATCACCTCTGACTGCTCGAGATGACCACGCAAGAGCACACTGTTCTCAAGACCGCGTCGCACAATCAACTCTTCAATTGCACCGCGACGCGAACCTTCGCCAATGATTTCCAAACGCACCTGATGATCTCTAGGCCAAATTGAAACAACTTGCTCGACACCCTTTTCTGGTTCTAATCTTCCTGCAAAAAGCAACGTCGGCACGTCTGCTCTTTCATACTCTGAACATTTCTCAGGAGAAGGCGCGGGATTAGGCAGGTATTCAGAAGGAATACCGAGCACTGACATCACATCGAGGCAAAAGTGGCTTGGACAGAGAAGGCAGTCAATGGTCTTTAGACGATGACGCACACCATAGTTCCAATAATGCTGAAACGTTCTCAATAGGTGATAGCCAAACCCACGCTGATCCCAGCGGCCTGCCCAATAACGCCGCCAATTGATTGAGCTTTGTGGATCAATCAGGTGAGCACCCTCCTGATTAAACCATCGCAGCGTTGGATCGGGACAACGCAAATGGTAATCGTGGGCGGTCATGACCACCCGACATCCAGATGCTTTAAATCGCATGATCGGAACAAGAATGGCAGGAGAAAGTTCATGATAGAAATTGTGTAGATGGACAATCTGCGGACGAAATGACTCCAGCCGTTTCGACAAAGCCCGCGCGGCAGGCCCGTTACTGATATATGACCAAGGCGTGCGACGGTGTGATGCAACATCAGCTACCGTGAAGCAGTCCACATCAACGGCCTGCTCTCTCAGCGCATGCAGTGTGGAGGCCATCACAGCCTCGGCCCCGCCCTTGCTCTCCGCATAGTCATTGATGTGTAGGGCCCGCACGAAGGCATATCATAGCCAGGAACTGGCTCTCAGTGCTTGTTGATCAACACTTTATGAGCGAAGTCGAAGACACTCCATGGTGACCGCATCATCCGGCACTGTCCATTGATTGGATCCCCGGTCTTGAGCTCATAGCGACCAATCGACCGCTGACAATGGCCCTGGATGGGTATTCTTGCACGCCCACCATGAGTCCCGAACGCCAGCTGAATGCCCGCGGCAGCAACTGCCTGAATCGAGGTCTTATCCCAATACCCATATGGATATGCAAAAGCCTTCGCTGGCTGCCCCAGCACATCAACCAGCCACTCTTGAGCATCGGTGATCTGCTGGACAGCAACTTCAGGCGTGCAATGCGGCAGTGCGTAGTGATTGTGACTGTGGTTGCCGATCTCGACCAAAGAATGAGCTGCTAATTGTTTGAGCTCATCAATCGTCATAGGGCGATCATGATCTCCTTGCGGCCTGATTGGCCCATCTCCAAAAAGAGTATCAAGAGACCGATGAAATGCGCGGGGAGCCTGATTTTTTATCTCCAGTTGCAGACGATCAATTTGCCTTCGCCCATGCCCCTGTTCTAATCCGACGTGATACACCGCATCCCACCAAAATGCATCACCACTTTCAATATGTCCCGTGGCAATAAAGAACGTGGCAGGCACTTGAAATTGCTCCAGCACTGGAAGCACCGCCAGATTATTGGCATATCCATCATCGAAACTCAGATGAACAAACCGGCCATTTCTGGGCAGATCGGCCAAGAGATCCGCACATCGCAGAAATTGAAACCCTTGTGAATGAAAATACTCAATGACCTCGGCAAATTCATCAATTGTATTAACCAGCTGATCATCACCATATCCACCAAGCACTTGCTCGCTGGCTGAGATGCCATGAAACATTAGACTCACCAGATGATCTCGATCAGTTCCTCTGCGCGCAGAGAGGCAAGAGTGACTCATATCGATACGCTTTAGCAAGCTAGCGCCAACACTCTTAATTGATCCGTGCATAGATATTCTCAGGCAGCGGACGTTGCAGCTTCTTTAATTTGATGAGCGACCTGTGACCCCAACATTCGTGTCCCCTGATCGAATGATGGCTCAACAAGCCCACCCTTTTCATTAAAAGAGCGAGATGAATCTGCAATACAAATTTGATGAGCCAAGACTTGGACTTTAATGCCTTGCAGTATGGTGCGAAGGTGCATTAATCCCCGCGAACCACCCATTTTCCCTGGTGACACTGACATGATGCCAGCAACCTTTCCCGAAAAACAAGCCAGCGGTGGATGCTGCTGATCTGCACGTGAGGCCCAATCAATCAAGTTCTTAAGAGCTGCTGTGAGTGACCCGTTGTACTCCGGAGATGCGATGAGAAGACCCTGATGAGCCATAAACATCTTCTTGAGTTCAACAACCTCAGACGGCTCCCCCATACTGTCCTCGATATCCTGGTTATAAAGTGGCAGTGGAAGATCGTTCAGCTCAAGCATGGTCACTTCCGCACCAGCCTCTCTTGCGCCCATCGCAGCAATCTCAAGCAACATCTTGTTACAAGAGTGTTTTCGTAGACTTCCTGAAATGGCCAAAATACGCGGATGAGTACTCACATTAATGCTCCTGCATTGAGGGGGTGAAGCCTGAATCTTACTGTCCACCATGATCTTTCACCACTACCAAGCGAATGAAAATAGTTTTACACCTGCTAGGCTACGGGCATGAAAGACCCTGATATCGACACACATTCACATAAAATTTATGTCAATAAACGGCTTCGAGGCTTTGGCGAATCAATCTTTGCTGAAATGAACCGCCTGGCCCAACAACATAAAGCCGTGAATTTAGGCCAAGGTGCACCAGACTTTGATGGGCCTCAGTTTGTTAAAGATGCCGCCATTGAAGCGATTAATAACAAGTCGAATCAATATGCACCCCTGGCTGGACTTCCAGCGCTCACTGAAGCAATCGCGGGTCGATTCAAAAAAGACTCGGGCATCGAAACAAATCCACAAACCGAAATCACGGTCACATCTGGTTGCACAGAAGCAATTGCTGCCACACTCCTGGGATTACTGGAGCCTGGTGATGAGGTTGTTGTCTTTGAGCCTAGCTATGATTCATATGTCCCATGCATCTGCCTTGCAGGGGCAACTGCCCGATTTGTCGCTCTAACACCACCCGATTTTGTGATCGACGCAAAGAAACTTGATGCTGCATGCAATGAGCGAACGCGTGCAATCATTGTCAATACACCGCACAATCCCTCCGGCCATGCTTGCACAAGAGAAGAACTCAGTGCAATTGCCGAGATCGCTCAAAAGCGAGATCTCATCGTCATCACTGATGAAGTGTATGAGCATCTCACTTACGAGCGGGAACACATTCGCATGGCCACGTTGCCTGGAATGCGGAATCGAACCATCACCTTGTCCAGCCTCGGAAAAACTTACTCGATGACTGGCTGGAAAATAGGATGGGCCATTGCATCACCAGAACTGTCTTTAGCCGTTCGAGCAGCCCATCAATTTCTCACATTCTCAGCACCTCCGCCACTTCAATGGGCTGCTGCCACAGCACTCTCTTGCAGTGACGACTACTTCACTGAATTATGCAGCACATTTAACCATCGTAGAAATTTGCTGATGGAAGGATTAGGCAATGTGGGCTTCACTGTATTTAAGCCTCATGCTGGCTACTTTGTCTTGGTGGATCACCGCGCATTTGGCTTTCCATCAGATCGAATGTTCTGCCGTTATATGACTGAAGAAGTTGGCGTCGCAGCAATACCAGCAAGCGCACTCTATGCGAATCCAGAGCATGGAGAGAATCTTGTGAGATTTGCATTTTGCAAAAGCGAAAAGACCATTGAAGCTGCCCTCGACCGACTTCACGCGCGACTACGCCGCCCCTGACGAGACCTTCATCTCATCACTGATTTCAAGACAGTGATTCTATGATGGCCTGGCCACTGGTTGCGTCCCGGAGATCCGCAATCACTAGACGGAGCTTTACCTCAGGCACGCTCAACTCAAGATAAGTCGTAACGTCATAACGACGAGCAACGATCTCTATCTGATAACGAGCAATCACTGCCGCAATCGCACTGGCATGTTCATATGCATGGGTGACGCGTAGTGTCGCCATTTTGCGACGTTCTACAAAGACAGCATCAGTGAGCACTGCTTTTGCAGCTGCTGCATAAGCACGTATCAAGCCGCCAGTGCCAAGTTTGGTGCCACCGTAATACCGCACCACCACCACCAGCACGTCCCAAAGCTCATGGCCGGCAATTTGACTAGCAATTGGCTTACCAGCTGTGCCAGCGGGTTCACCGTCATCTGAAGATTTCTGCCCCTGAACAACGATTCTCCATGCGTAGCAATGATGCGTCGCCCCCTGATGGGCTTTACGCACGGTATCGAGGGCCTTCTCTGCATCGCTGACTGCGCTTAGTGGAAAGGCTGCCGAAAGAAAACGAGAGCCCTTGATCTTCTCGATTTCGCCATAGCTGGGCCCAGCAATGCTCAGGTAGGAATCCATTCGATGCAATCTACCTCGATGCCACCATGTGATGCTTGTTTTCTCACCAAAAAGAGGCTGTTGGACCGAAGAACCTCCTCAGACCCACTTAGCAGCCGGCGGAGCCAGCGCATCCAACCAATATGGAGACCGCCGATGATCCGCCCTGCGCTACTGCTCTGCTCAATGCTCTTGACCACAACAACCGCAACGGCTTCTTTTGTTTTATACGACGCCTCTATCAACATGCAATCGAGTGCAGGAGCCAATGCATCTGCTTCAGCGAGTGGACCCGCCAATGCTGCATCACTCTCGATCAGCTCATCGATCTTCGGCAATGGCTCGTTTCAATACCTCCCTGAAACTTTCACGATGCAACTTGAATCTACGGATTCTCTGACAGAGTTCAGTGGCCAGGTCAACTTTGGACTTACAAATAACCAGTTGTTACTTGCTTCACTGAACATGAACGTGACCGGACAAGTGGCCTATGCCGGGCTCTTTGAAACAAATACTGGAGATTCGATCTGGGAGCGAACCATCAGTACTGGCAATTTAGATGAAGATCTGAAACAGATTTTAGGACCAGGGACCTACACGCTCGACTTACAAGCCAACGACAATGCGCAGGTTGAGATCAACTTCTCGGCGATTCCAGTACCCGAACCCGCAGCAGTCATCATTCTGGCGGCCCTACCGCTGGCCCTGCCTCTTCGCCGTCGGACGACGAACGAAAACGGATAAGCGTGTAGTAAGCATCAGAATGTAACAATGGCTGCTTGCTTTCACTGCGGACGCCATCTGCAATGAGCTCATGAACATATCCTTCTCGCAGCGGAAAAACAGAGAGGTGCACCTCGCGCCTATCCGGAGAGACTTCTGCGGAACGAATCTTGAGCGTCTTCTGATCAACTTCTGGACTCCCATAGGGACTATGAAGTTTATACGTGTAACTCTGCATCCGATACGACGACGGGTCCGCCGCCGTCTCTACATCAACAGGCTTTGTGAAACGTAATTGAAATCCATCTTTCGTCAATGACATCCGTTGAATGTCAAATGGAACTTTTCCATTCCAGGCGACACGCTGAAGGCTGTAGGGCCTGTTGCCAAGCGATGCCCAGCCACGATTGGTCGACCCTGTAATGATTGAACCATCATCCATCCACGCCACACGAATGACACCGCTATCCAGTCCCTTTAGAAATGGAAAGCATGCGCCTTGCCAGTGGCCATCAACTTTTTCCAGTGCAACGCGCAAGAGTGACGAATCATGCTGGTCACCAACAAAGACCTGCCCCTGATATGGACCGAATTTTCCATCGGTGGTATCCCAGACCATACCAGCCGGTGATTTGCCCATCTTGCCGTAAGGAAACCATATCGCGGGCAACTTAAAATGAGGCACTTCTTCCACAACCTCGTGCATCAAAAGACCATCCGGAATAGTCCCCGGATGCTCAACACGTGAGCGAGGATCATGCGCTGAATCGATGCCCCACGGATGCCCATGAAACTCACCCTCGGCCAAATGGGCGAGCTTACTCGCACCACACCATTCTCCTTGGTTGTCGGTATAGAACATTTCACCTTCTGGACTGCCTTGCACGCCAGCAGGAGAACGCAGCCCTGCAACAGCGGGCACCATTTCTCCTTCTGGCGTCACGTATACCGCCCAGCCACGCCAAAGCTGGCGACCAAACGGCTCTGACCCAAATGGCTTATTCAGCGTAATCCAAAAATTACCTGCCCCATCTAATCTGGGCCCAAAGGCATATTCATGGTAGTTGCCGCTGATTCGCCAATCATCGCAAACCGTCTGCAATTCATCCATGCGACCGTCATTGTCCTGATCGCGCATACGACTAAGCTCGCCGCGCTGCACAGTATAAATCCAACCATCGTGATTCAGTAATCCCAGTGGCTCCTGAAGCCCTTCAGCAAAGAGTGTCCAAGTTGGCTCAGAGGCATCAAGATCACGCACACGATAAACCTCGCCGCGGCGCGTCGACACAAGAATTTCATCGGGGCCAAGAACAGCAATTCCCCCAACCTCGAGAACCACATCATCTGGTTCTCGAATCGTGGAGATCGTGTAGTAATCATGCTCGTGAGTCTTCACCGTTAGAGCCATCGTAGCTATGAGTATTTGAATCCACATCACCACGCCATCTCCACTGTCAAGTTTGCTACATAATCACCAGCCTCATTCTCACCGTCATACAAAAATTCCAGTGGCACAAGAAGCTCTTGCTGCGATCCCATCTGACGCACAACACCTCCAGATCCTTGCAAGAAAATCCATTCCTGCTCACCTACTTGAAATTTAGCTGTTGAGGCTTCACGTATTTCGTCAGCAACTGCTGCCCTAAGATAAAGCCCCTCTTCAGCCTGAGAAGAACGAACTTCAAAGTGACGCACGAGCCGAGTGCCACCACGATGCACGACAGGCAAAGGCAACTCTCTCGTGGTCACCTCATCTAATTTATAAAGAAAACTAGGGCGTCGCTTGGCATCATATGAAACAGATGCCATCTGCCAAGATGCGTCGTCAGCCTCTGGCCAAACAGTCTCAAGATCTTCGAGTCGCGCTAACGCTGGCCCAGCTGGCATGACCTTAAGGTCAGCGCCATCTGGAAACTCCAGTTCCCCAGCTCTTCCCTCCCAAGTACCTTGCGTATTGATGAACTCACCTCGCCACACTTGTGCCAAGCGCGCAGACTGAGCATCAAAGGCAAAATGGAGCTTCTCGGGGTAGCCAACTGCCAGGGTCCGAGGACTTACCGCGTCCATAAATACACCGACCACACGGGGCTCATCAACTGGGACAATATCGAATTCCCCCCGATCAACATTGACCCCATCAGGCAATGGCATCGATGCTCCCAACGAACAGTAGTTCCATATGGCATCAATCTGCTGCTCTGGATTACCCCCAGCAAGATGAGGAAAGATGGCCGCATCCTTTGAAAAGTACTTAGGCATTCGAGTCTGAGCATTCTTTGACATCGGATCCATCATGAATTCATGAAACCAACCGGGCCTGATCCGCCCATGTATCCCCGCCAGATCGACAGAAGATACGCCTGATGCTTGGTGACCAGCCACATCATGGCACGTCGTACAAGACAATCCAGATGTTCCAACTATTTGCCGGCCAATCTCTACATCTTCTAGCTGGAATACTGGCTGGACTGTATCACGTGGAGTTGAGTCTGCCTCTTCTAACAAAGATGCGAAGGCCTGTATCTGCTGGGGCGCATAACGAGGCATTCGCGTAGACATGCCAGGCCTTACCTTTTGTCCAGTGGCCAAGACATGATCAATCCACGGCTTTTCTAACTTGTGACCGACATCTGTTAAATTTGGCGGCACACGCCCTTCATCACCAAGCTCAACAGTTGAAACAAATGCGAGCATCGCTTTATCTGATGGTTGATGTGGAATACCCTCGCGTACATGGCATGCCCCACAGCCAAGGGCCGTCATCCGCCAGGCCACTTCTGTTTGAGGACTTATCCCCCCGGGTATTGCGCCGCGTGCCGCCAACACACCCAGCACTGCCTGACGCGCTTCATCAGTAAATGGATAGGCTGGCAACATTAATGGTGGCTTCTCTGCAAGACATCCCGTCATTGTTGCTGGCAAATTCTGCCATGAAGTGGCCGATCGGTAAACAGATTGATCATGAGCCTCGGGTTCATGACATTGGGCACAACCAAACGTGACGAAGTACGTTTGACCTCGATCCACACGAGCCGGGTCAAGTGTGATGGCTCCAGATGGTGCGACCAGCCTCGTACCTAGATGACGAAGTGATTCACCCTCTAATAGTCTTTCTTCAAATCCCGGGCCGGACCAGAAGACTTCCAGCCCTTGCCCGCCGCTACCCTCAAACATTTCCACTCTGATCTCATGCAAGCCTGCACTTAACTCAATTTCTTCTTCTTGCCATGCCATTCCATGAATGCCGCCATTATCAACCACCAATTGCCCATCTATCCAAAGCCATGATCCATCATCACTGTTTGTTGCAAATACATAAGTGCCCTCTTGGGGTATCTCAATGGTGCCTTGGAAGCGAAGCGCGAAGTGATCCTCCCGAGGCGCTGGCCCCGCTGTAATACGATCAGCAACGCCGCTATCAACCGGCTCTAAACCGTCAAGCTCTAGTGGACCATCATCAAAATGTCCCTCATAGGCAAACCATCGAAGGCCAGGAAGCGGCGACAGTTGTTCACCAGCTTGCTCTCGCAAAAGATACGCAGCAATTGCATCTGCCTCTGATTGAGTCAGGCTTAGGTCAGGCATGCGACCACCAGGACGTATGTGATTTGGATCTTTCAAGAACTTTGAGAGGCTTGCATGTGTCGTCTGGCGTGCTAAACGAGTTGGATCAATCCCCGCATCATGACAAGGCACACATCCAATTGTTTCATAGAGTCCTTGCCCTTCCGCAACTAAGTATGCATCGATTTCAGTATCGGTGTCTAAGAGTGGGCCACCGCGAGCGACAAGGTATTGAACCAGATCCCCGACAGTGCTATCTAAAATATGCACCTCTAGACCATGCAGCACGTTGGGCATGGGCGTGCCTGGCTTAACCGCTGATGGATTCACCAAGAAGTCATACAGATATTCAGGAGAAAGCCGAGCCCCAACCTGATCAAGCCGAGGGCCTGGCATCATTCCTGTCACCAGATCAGAAGGAGCAAATTCCCCTGCCTGATGACAAGCAAGACAGTTCGCATGAGCAACCAGAGCCAGCCCGCCGACGGTTGGGGGTGGCGGGGGCTTGCTACATGAAAAGACAGTGAGCGAGCAGCCCAAAATAAGAAGCAAGAACTTCACAGTCACCCAGTGTAGAGAACTCACAGCCACCTCGCCGAAAGGCCAAATTCAGTATGATAAACGGTAGGCAAGGTTCATTTTAGCTAACAGAGGAAGGTCTTGGTGAATCAAGTTCACAATGCCACCCAGACATGTCAAGTCACGCGCATCAATGGCGTAACAACGATGGGTCTTCAAGATGATCTTGCTGTAGAGTCACCGCTCACCGTCGTGCTAGAAGACTGGTCTCGTGGCGTCATCAGAAGCGAAAATATTGCTGTCACCATGCGAACTCCAGGCGAGGACGCCAATCTTGGAATTGGCCTTCTTTTTACCGAGAGATTGATACGCCAGCGAAGTGATATTGAGTCTGTACAAGTGGTGCCAGCTCCATCACAAACAGCGACCGTCGATAAGGTTGTCATAAAACTACGGCAAGGCGTCACCCGTGCCCGCGAACCAATGTTGCGTAGAGGGCATGTGCATTCAAGCTGTGGCGTCTGCGCCACCGTGAGCCCAGATGACCTTCAAATGCCTAGTGATGAGTTACCGACAAGCCCCACACCCAATATTAGCGCCAACAATATTCAACAACTCATTGACCACCTTCGGGAAAACCAAGCGATTTTTCAGGCGACCGGCGGCTTACATGCTGCCTCAATAGGAAACTGCCAAGGGCACCTACTTTCGACCCATGAAGATATTGGCCGACACAATGCTCTAGACAAACTTATTGGAAAGAAATTCTTCGAACAACAGCTACCGCTTAACGACTTTGTCCTACTAGTCAGTGGCCGAACAAGCTATGAACTTGTGCACAAGGCCCATATCGCTGGCCTTCGAATTGTCATTGGAGTCGGCGCCGCATCTTCACTTGCTGTTGACTACGCAATTGCCGCCCACATGACCCTCATTGGCTTTGCTCGAAAGAATCGATTGACCATTTATACGGGTGAAGCTCAGATCTTGGAGAATCAACTTTGAAAAAGAACGAGAACAATGACGTCCGTGATGTCTCGATCGAATCAGGGGTGTCCTCTGAGAAACTGACCATTAAGCCGTCAATGAAACATGCCGCTGGAGTACATGCCGTCACAGCGGCGATGCAACACCAGTCACGTGAACCGGGCCTCCTTCGTGGACTCAAAGTGCTCTCAAACATCAACCAAAAGGATGGCTTCGACTGCCCTAGTTGCGCATGGCCAGATCCAGATCAGGATCGGTCTATCTTTGAGTACTGCGAAAACGGCGCCAAAGCAGTGGCTTCAGAAGCAACACGCAAACGGATCACACCCGAATTTTTCAAAACACACAGCATCAACGAGCTGTCACGACAGTCGGATCACTGGCTTGAAAAACAAGGCAGAATCACCCATCCAATGCTTCTTGATCACAACAGAACGCACTACCAGCCAATCTCTTGGGAGGATGCCTACGCGCTTATCGGAGAGGAAATAAAATCGCTTGATGATCCGAATGAGGCGCTTTTCTATACCTCTGGCCGCGCCAGCAATGAAGCCTCTTTTGTCTACCAGCTCTTCGTAAGAGCCCTAGGCACCAATAACCTGCCTGACTGCTCAAACATGTGCCATGAATCAAGTGGCGTTGCCCTAGGTGAAACAATTGGCATCGGAAAGGGAACGGTGCGACTGGAAGACTTCGAAGAAGCAGGCGCTATTTTTGTCATCGGACAGAATCCTGCCACGAATCACCCCCGAATGCTCAGCGCTTTACAAAAAGCCGCCCGCAATGGCACCAAGATCGTGTCCGTCAATCCACTTCCTGAAGCCGGTCTCATTGGCTTTCGACATCCCCAGGAACTAAAGGGCATGCTTGGGGTTACCACCCCACTTGCAAGCCTGCACCTGCCGGTACGTCTCGGCGGCGACCAAGCGCTCTTTCAAGGCATTGCCAAATTACTTATCGAACGAGATGGGGGCGCTCATAGCAAGATTGATCATGCATTTATTGCGGAGCACACCAAAGGATTTGAAACACTCAAAGATCAGGTTGCCAATCTGCAATGGCCAACCCTCGAGGAACTGAGCGGGCTTAGCCGCAAGCAAATTGAAGCGGCAGCTGACATTATTACTGAATCAAAAGGCACTATTTATTGCTGGGCAATGGGTCTCACACAACATGTCCATTCAGTCCCAACTCTACAACAAATTGTCAACGTATGTTTGCTTTGCGGAGACATTGGCCGCCCAGGGGCGGGCCTCTGCCCAGTAAGAGGACACAGTAATGTGCAGGGCAATCGCACCATGGGCATTGGCCACAATATGCCAGAAGCGTTTCTTGATGCGCTCGACAAAACGTGCCATTTTTCAGCACCACGCAAACGAGGCTTGGATGTTGTCGAGTCAATTATGGCAATGCAAGATGGCCGAGCCCATGTACTGGTTGCGCTCGGCGGTAATTTTCTATCCGCTTCGCCTGATACAGGATTCACAGCCAAGGCGATTCAACGATGCCGCCTCACTGTGCAAATATCAACCAAGCTTAATCGCTCACACCTTGTCACCGGACAGCGTGCGCTGATTCTTCCCTGCAGAGGCCGAACCGAGACTGATCAACAAGCAAGCGGCACACAGTACATCACCGTCGAAGACTCGATGAGCAAAGTTCACCGTTCGCATGGACAGCTGGAACCAGCATCACCTGACCTCCGCAGCGAGGTATCAATCATCTGTCATATGGCCGCAGCAACACTTGGCCCACTCAATCCAGTCCCCTGGCTCGAACTGACTGGCGACTACAACAAGATCCGTGACCTTATTGGCAAGGTCGTGCCTGATTGTGAAGATTACACACGCAGAAGCTCGACCTCTGAAGGTTTTTACCTACCGGTGCCCCCTCGTGATCGTTGGTTCGTGTCACCTGATGGCCTGGCTCGGTTTATGTGCGCCGAGCCGTTTGCGCCTCATGCCGAAGGCGAAGAGCTTCTACTGGCCACACTTCGCAGCCATGATCAATTCAACACTACTATTTACGGACTCCATGACCGCTACCGTGGAATACACGGAGATCGCCGCGTCATCTTCATGAACAAAGATGACATGGCCGCCCGATCACTCAAAGCTCGGCAACATGTCAACATCACCTGCAATATCGAAGGCCGAACTCGCTGCGTACAGAACTTTAGCGTCGTTCCCTACGATATACCCGCTGGCTGCGTAGGCGCCTATTACCCGGAAACAAACATGCTTGTCCCACTAGAGCGGACAGCGCAAGGCAGCAATACACCAATCTCTAAGTCAGTTCCGGTGACTGTTCAAGCTGTAACGTAATGCCTAAGAACTCGTTGATGCGCGGCGAATTTTTCTCGCTCTAGCAAACCAACTCCGAAGCGTATCTGGAGATACATCAAAGTGAGCGGCAACTCGAGCCTGTGCTTGTCGTGGCTCGTAGCCATTGGCCTGGAGTCTCTCATAGGTATCAAGTGCATGTAATACACGTTGGTTTTGACGCTCTGTATCACGTCTCAACTGCTGCCGAGCTTGGGCAAACTTAACCCGAGCCGGACCAGTAAGAATACCTGTCTGTGCTTCACGCTCGAGAATTTTCTCAGCCAAAGCACCCGCCTGCATCGACTCAAGAATTGACGTCTCATCGAACTTACCCTCTGCGACCTGAAATCGTAGCTTGGTAATGCAGTGCATTAATGCACGAGCGTCGTAGTAGAGCGATAGGTAGAAATCTCGCTTCTTTCTTGTCATCCCCTGAATCAGGGCGCGCTGATCACGAGGTAGATCCCAAGGCGCCCCTGTGACTCCATAGTCCCACAGAATGACAAGCGCGGTCTGTTCAAATCGGTCCAGGTGGTAGTCCAGGTCGTGTGATGAGCTTATGGAGGCTAAAACGGGCGTCATTTCTTCTGCCTCGCGCACCAAAGGCCTAGTCCCGCGTCGCGCGCGCGGCTGAAGCTCTCTGACTGCCTCAGGGAGTGGTGTCTGCGTCCTTGCAGTGGTCATAATATTGGTCATGAATCTTGTACCTTGCCAGTATCTACCGGCTGCTTAGTGGGTTGTCCTTAAATAGCGTTGCATCCTTGCGTCCCACCCCAAGAAGCCTGGGCCTCATGATTCAATCGTACTGTACCCGAATCACCGCTTTGAGTCCTCAAAAAAAGGGGTTAGTTTGCCGCCATCAGGAGAATCTCAGCGAACCGCAGATGCCCCATGACGTAGAATCAAACGTTGCGGCCTGGAACCGAATTCAGCATGGGCTCACAAGAGCCCCACACTCAATTTCACTGTCTTAGCATTCTCTAAACCATGAAAAAAACACCCTGGTTGACCCATTTTCAAACAGCAGGCCTACTCCTACTCGCCATCGTTGGGGCAGAAGTCAGCGCCGTTGGACAAAGTCGAGCCCCTGCGGCCTTGACCATTGCTGATGGCGTCTACCCCTACATTCGTTTCGAGCAGCTCCTGGAGAGGATGCCCCGCTCCCCAGAGTACCTCGCCCCACTTCAGGAGCAGGTTGATCGCGCGGTTGGAGCGCTTTTTGGACGTGATATGGAGCGCGCATTACGCCTTCTTGACCAGGCAGTGCTCTTTGAGATGGTTAAAGCTACCCCAGAAACAGCACACATGGCAGCGGCCAGCTTGAGCATCGAAGCGACAGGCACTCCACCCAAAGAACTCACATTGACCAGCCGCTATAGCCTCGGTCAGCCGACAGAATCCTCACTGAGCTACATGCTTCGTCTCAGGTCACCGCAAGGAGAGCTCAGGTGGCAACAGCCCCTGGAACTCCCCCCCTCATCGGATGGCTCCTGGAATGTGAGTATGCCGGTCCAACTCAGTAATTACGATCTGGCAGGCTCGACTGGACCAATCGGCATTTCATTGTTGTGCCAAGATGGAATCGAAATACCTATTGGGCAAATTTATTTGTACAGCCAACCGCTTAGCAAACAACGCCAATCACAAAACGCCCAACTAGAAAAAGCAGCCCCACTGCCACCAGAGCTCACTCGCCCAGCCTCTCGTTTTGCTGATCGCAATGCTCAGCTCAGGGATTTTCGCCATCCGAGCCGGCTTGACGACCATCTACTCGATAGAAGTTTGCTTGCAAACCAATTAGATGAAGAGCTGACTGCTCTGAAATCAGGCATCGACCCCTACGAAAATGCGACGGGCGATCGCTGGTTCTTAATCAACTGTGCTCAAGGAAAGCTACCCTACCGAATCTATGCGCCTCAAACGCTGATAAACAAAAGCCAAGACAGCCCATTACCGGTCATCATTGCGCTACATGGAATGGGCGGAAATGAGCACCTCTTTCCAGAGGGCTACGGTGGTGGCACGATTAAAACACTCGCTGATGAGCATGGATTCCTGCTCGTTTCACCACGAACTTATGAGCTGGCGCAATCAGCTGATTATCTTGATGCACTGCTTGAAGACGTCGCAAACATGTACTCAATTGACCATGATCGTGTCTACTTGCTGGGACACTCACTTGGCGCGATGACGACCATGACACTCGCAGCGCAACGCCCTGGTGACATCGCTGCAATCTGCGCTATCGCAGGCGATGGCCGAATTCCTGAAAATGCAACCATCCCACCGACCCTTGCATATCTTGCAGAGAATGATTGGATGGTTCCAGCCAAAGCTGCTGAAGAACGCATTGAGCAAGCACAGCGAGCTGGGACAGACATTCGATCACGTCTGGTACCAACAGCCGGGCATGTTCTCATCGTGCATATGGTGCTCCCTGATGCGATCGCCTGGCTCATGTCTCAAGGCGTAATCCCAAAATGAACAAGAGCGGCGTTTCCTGGCACGCCGCTCCGTTCTCTTTGATTTACATGACCAACTCTCAATAGAGCTGATGAGATTTATTATGAACTCGTTGAAGGTGCGGTATCGATCTTTACTGTAATACTCGCATCCTGAACTAATGTCTGCTTCCCTCCAGGGCCAGCCTCTATTTCCATCTTCGAATGAGATTTCACCTCAGACATACCGCTTGTAGCCCCAAGCATTGCCAAATCAACAGTCACCTGCCCCGTACCAGTCGCTGACATGCTATCTACATGCATCTTCTGGCCGCCTGGCATAGAGACATCCTGTGGCTTCGCAGTCTGACTAACATCAATTGTCAAATCAAGAATTGATTGATTTCGCTTATTGAGTGTCACTGTCCGTGTTTGCTCTAGCTTAATGCCCTGCGTATCTATCTGACCAACGATCTTCCACTGACCACCTTCACCAATCGCTTCTTTTGGAAGCGGCAGACTGAATTGATCCATCGACTGCGACATACTCTCCATTTGAGAACGGATCATTGGCGCAACATCTGGACCAAAGACCCAATTAACAGGGGAAGAGATGCCGCGATCACTGATCGTAAAGTCACCACTTAGATTGATCAGACCCTTCATCATCTTATCAATCATGTCACCAATTCCTGGCGTATCACCTGCCTCCTGTTTGACCTGGAATGCAGTAAATGTAACTTTGCAGTGTGCAGTGCCATCAGGATCAACTGACTCGACTGACTGTTTAAGTGTCATGACCAATGTTGGAATTGATTGTGCAGGCAGGGCATTGTCACCCATTTTCGTCGTCATCGACATCTTGGTTGTGACTGTAAGCGTCACATCCGTACCAGCCACGGGCTTCATTCGCAATTCTGCGGGATTCTCTCCAACCTTCAGAACTGTGATTTTCATATCCGATGCAGGGGCTTTGGCATCAGCTTGGGTAGTCGGCGCATCGCCTCCTGGCACTGGTGGCGTATTCTGAGCCAGCGCGGTTGATGCTCCAAATAGCATGGTCAGGGCAAAGACAATGGGTAGCTTCATGAATCGAACTCCAAATTGACAGCAACATGTTTCAGGCCCCATGACAATTGCCCGTCATTTGACGCGGCGGCGACCTGGCAGGCCCATCAGTATAACCGTGCATGACGAGGATGGGCCGCAGGCATCGCTCACAGGCCCATAAACCTATCTCAGGAACCGCCTGACCTCTTGGAAGGTGGCTTGTGGATTCTCGCGGAACATGACGTGCCCCTCATTGATCAGCCGGATCACCTCAATATCAGTGACTGCCTGCTCAAAAATATCAGCCGTGGAGCTATCGAGCATGTCGTCATGGGTGCCCCACAATAGCTGAGTGGGCACTGAGATCTCGCCAAGCCGATGGCGAATTCCATCAAAAAGCATCTCTCTAAAATCTGCATAGACTTTCAGCACGCGATCCATTTCCTGAGCAAACTTTGCTGCGACACACCACCGCAATAGCTTGGGTAATCGGGGCGGGTTTCGAAATACAACCGACAAAAAGGAATCAAAGGTATCCAGATCTCGAATCAGAAGTTGCGAGTGGTCGGCTTGAGCTTTTTTAATAAACGGTGATGGCTCCGGAGCCATGACACCCGCTGGTGCAAAAAGCACGAGTCGGTCAACATCCTGTGGCCGAGCCAAGGCCAGCAGAACTGCCAAGCAACCACCCATTGATGAACCCATGAGCGTGACGGGTTTGTTTGGCTCTGGCACAATTGAATCAATAAAACCCCATAGTGCCTTGATATAGAAAGATTCGTCATAACAAATCGATGAGTCAACACTGTGCTCACCAAAAGGCGGAACATCAGGAAGAATGAGTTTATGACGATCCATAAGCTGCTTGCATACTGGAAGCATCATTGTTTTGTCGGTTGCCAGACCATGAAACACGATAATGGGATGACCATCATCTGGACCAGACTCATAGAACGCCCACCGATGCTGCCCAACATATTGACTTTGATGCCGGGCACCAAAATGACGCGATTCTGCGCTGGCATAACACTTAAATAACAGCCGGCCCATCATGGATCGCACGTTAACTTAAACTCCCGCATGCCAGCATTATCAATGCCGATCTAAAAGACACTCAATTTCATCTTCAAGTGAAAGGGATGAGAACATTTTCACCTCATCACGCTTGATACCAAGATAAGACTCAAAGAGATCATCACCCATAGCCTTTGCAAAGACACGATTTTCTTCAAAGTGATTGAGTGATTTCGCCAGCGAATCAGGCAGCCTGACAGCCCCCAGTGCCTTAAGATCTTCAGAAGACATTGCTTCTGGAAAAGTTGGAACCGGCTTACCCAGCACACTGCTTTCTTCAAGGCCATTCATTCCCGCAGCAAGCAGTACCCCTAAGGCTAAGTAAGGATTCGCTGTCGCATCACACGACTTGAATTCGATATTTGAAGGAAGCTTTGGCGCCGGTTGTGTCGGAACCCGAAGCGGCATACCTCTGTTGTTAAAGCCCCACCCTTGGAAAGCACCGCTCCAATGCCCTGGCTGCAGCCTACGAAATGAATTCGTTGTTGGTGTGGTCACTGCCAGCATCGACGGCAGATGCCTCAATACACCCGCCATAAAATGTTGGGTCCAACTGGAAAGACCTGAGGCACTTTCCGGATCACCAGTAACATTGACCCCATCGCGCCAGAGACTGAAGTGAACATGCGAACCATTACCGCCCTCTTCAGAAAATAAAACGGGCAAAAATGATGCGACCATTCCATGCTGATGTGCTATCGCATGCACGGTCTCGCGCACGACTAGCTGCTGATCAGCAGCCTGAAGAAGATCTGAATGCTCAATAACAACCTCATGCTGGCCAGAAGCTGACTCTGCCAACAATCCTAATACCTTGATGTCCTGTACTGTGAGGGCAGCCCTCATAGCCTCAAGTACCGCGTATTTCATATTGAGTGATTGCACCGACGCATATGAATGATGGTCTGTTGGAGACAAGCCTTCCTCAGTTGGCGTAAACAGCACGAATTCACTCTCAAAAGCTGCCTGCATCTGGAGCCCCATCTGGCCGAGCCTTTCAACCTGCCGCTGGAGAAAAGTACGCGGGCAGAATTGCCATGGCTGAGCATTTTCATCCAGCAGATTCCCATAAGCGCTGGCATGTCCAGGTGCATAGGGCAGCACCCTCAGGCTCGACTCATCAAGATGAAGAAATACCTGACCAGTCGTGGGTATCGGGCAGTCCAACTTTGGCTGATCAACCATGACACCCAAAGCCATTTCGACTGTTGCAAATGGTGCCCATGGCGATGCCTGAAGTCCATCAATCCGATGGGCGATACCACGAGTAATACCGACAAGATCACACCACAACAGCCTCACCATCTCAATATTCTGTTGCGCCAGCGAGTTTAGATCATGATGGACCACACCTGGAACCTCCGAAGAATTCTATGGCAGCGAGATTGACGATCACACTACCTTTGACAGATAGTTTTCCAAACCCGATCATAATATCTGATGCTTCTTAAAAAGCCCATCACAGCGGTGGATTGGTTTGCATCAGTGTAAACAATCAACCTTTATACAAATAGGTTACCAAACCGATGACGCTTTTTGAACACCTGGAATTAGCCGATTACCAACTCCCCCCCCAACTCACGGAGAACATGCTGACTCCAGCATTAACAATTCATCTGCCACTCGTTCGCCATAATATCAACTGCCTTATTCAAGCCCTATCGGGAGACGTCAGTCGCTGGCGCCCCCACTTGAAGACCACAAAAATTCCTAAGATCTATCAGATGCTGTGTCTCGCGGGCGTCCGACACTTTAAGTGCGCCACGACACGCGAAGCCCACACCCTACTGCAAGTGCTATCTGATCTTAAGATCGATGATGCTGACCTACTGATCGCGCATCCTCTAGCGTGTTCTGAACTTGAACGGCTCAAACAACTCGCAGAAGAATTCCCCAAGACCATCGTAAGCGTCCTATGCGAAGACTTGGAAACAATTGATGCCCTTGGACCTTCTATTGGCGTGTTTATTGATGTCAACTCTGGCATGAACCGTAGCGGCATGCCACTGGAAGATGAGCAGACCATATTTTCAATCGTGAGAAAGAGCGGCGATCGCTTTCGAGGCATCCATTTTTACGAAGGCCATATTCGAAACGAAGAAGCTTCTACGCGCCGCAGGCTTGCATTTGATGGGTATGCACGGCTTGTCTGTTTACTTAACAATCTAAGAGATGAAAATTTGCCATGCCCTGAAGTACTCACCAGCGGTACTTTGAGTTTTCTTGACGCGATTGCCTATGGGCCCTTCGAACTACTGGACGGTACCAATCACCGAATCTCACCCGGTACCGTGGTTTTCCATGACGCCCAAAGCCAACGAGCCCTTCAGAATTTAGATCTACGCCCCGCTGCACTTCTACGTACAAGAGCCATCAGCCAACCCACCACGGATACCATTACAACAAATGCGGGCTCGAAGTCTATTGCTGCAGAGATTGGGGACCCCTGCTGCGTTGCACTTGAATACCCTGATCTCACTGCGATGCATCCAAGCGAAGAACACCTACCTTTTAGAACTCATGGCGAAGTACCTAAACGCGGCGAACTACTGTCGCTGATTCCTGAGCATATCTGCCCGACGGTTAACCTGGCAGAAGAGGCTGTACTGATCGATGAGAATGGGTCTTTCTCGATCGCTCAGGTCAGCGCAAGGGCCCATGAAATAATGTTAACCAAGTCATAAACAAGACAGTATCAATCTTGTTCAGAGACATCATGCGTGAGAGACGCTTTCTCACGGACATACCACTTCTCAAGTGCATCAGTCTCTGATGAATCTAAATTTGGTTTTGTCACCAGTGGCGAGATACGCCAGAGGTCATCTATCTCATTGAGATAAACAGGTGTTAGATCAGAAGTAAATTGCCCGTCGGCAGTCATACGCATCACAGCCACCACAGCGCTATGGCCATTAATTTTTACGCCCATCACATCGCCTGAACCACCATTGGCGCTCCATCTATGAGTGATCGCGTCTAACTCTGTCTGAGATAACTGCTGACCAGCCTGACGATGATCCATAAGTGAATGGACCCGTGAATCATTTCCACTTGCCAAAGCTTGCATGAATTGCTCTACAACAATCTCTGGCAATGGTTGGGGCTCAGTCGGAATCTGACCAGGCGTTATACAGCTTGCTAATGGAAGAAGAGCAGCAATCATCACTGCAAACCAGAAACTTGATACACGCAAACCAAACTCCCGTCTCAAGAACGACATCACTTCGATTCTTCGCGACCGCATCTACGATCGCGAAACATAACTCGTCATTAAGAGCAGTCTAGATTTCAACTCCGCCACGACCACCACGGCCACCGCCGCCTTCACCACCACGGCCACCGCCGCCTTCACCACCACGGCCGCCACGACCGCCACGACCGCCGCCGCCTTCGCCACCACGACCGCCGCCATTAAACCGCTCTCTCATTTGCTGACGAAGCGCGTCCCGTTCCTCATCGTCAAGTTCACCATCACCATTCTTGTCATATTGCTTCATCATCTCTTGGTAATTTGCCCCGCCCTGCTGCCAACCACGGTTGTTTCCTCTGCCGCGGGTGAATCTTTCATCTGTACCAGGCAATGAGGCATACTGCTCTTCTGTCAAAATCATTGCGAGCTGTTCAAGATAGCCTTTCCCACTGTCGTACCGGACCCGGTATGTTTCATTCAACCGGTCACCAGTCGAATCGTCATCTCGCTCCATTGACTCGCCTGCCAACATCACCAAACGTCGAGCAGTACGTTCCTGGAATTCCTCAGGCTCAGCTACTCGAGTCAACTCTAAGATTGACTCATTGTTAACAGCAAGGTCAACCATAAATTGCTCGGTGAGAGCAGCGATTGCTTCACGCTTATTATCGTCAACATCGCTCAGTTTATTGGCAGCATCAAATGCTCGCTGGGCGCCGATTGGCGAATAAATATCTGGGTAGCCAGCTCGCAAAGCCTCTTGCGAAAACGCTGCTGCCTTATCCTCTGGAAGCTGCATCGCGATCATCACAATGTACTGATCTTGCACGTTACGGACACTCTGATGTATCGCGGATTGCTCTCGCACCAAGCGTTCAATTGATTTTGGCGCAGATCGTTCCAACGCATTAAGTAAAGTTGGAACCTGAGAAATCAATAATTGATTACGGGCTTGTATCGCGTCATCCAGATCAGACATATAGGTGCTCAAAGAAGTTGCCAACTCTATATCACCGCCAGTTTCATCAACACCCACTTCTCGAAGGACGTTCACGAGATTCGTTCCCTCGCCAGCAAAACGACCGCGTCCAGCAGAATTAACCCGGCGTACTTCTCGGTTGGCTGAGGGCAATATCATATTCTGCTCTTCAGTCAGCACGACAGATAGGTTTGATTGAAACTCAGTATCAAGTTGATCTCGCAACGCCAGCCAAGTTGACAGAATCCTTGCCCCTTCTGCATACATCGTTTTGAAACGATTTGTTTGCATGAACTCTGACATCGATTCCTGCATCTCCGTACGCATATCACTCATACGTGATCGCCATAATTCCCGAGTCGCAGAGCGATCATCACCGTCGATCTCACCGGCTTCTCGCATCTGTTCGATTTGCTCTTCAATATCTGCACGAACCTCTTGAAATCGCTCGCGCAATACTTCTCGCCGTTCCTCTACCTCTGGATCATTTTCTAGGTCGGGGCGAGAATCCTGTAGCTCAGCTTGAATCTCATCAACATTGACACGAAAGGCTGCGTCATAATCCTCAATCAGTGTTTTCACCATGGACTGCTGGTCACGATCAAGCCCTAGCTCTGTTGTGTAGATATTGAGATCTCTGACCATGTACGTGGGACGAAAAATCTCATCACCAACGATTTGAGTAAGGCCAGGCATTCGATTCATGCCACCCATACCTCTGCCACCCGGCTGCCGGTCACCACGCTCATTCTGACCTTGGCGATTTCCACGATCTTGACCATGGGCAAAGCCAGCTATGATCGAAACTGACAAAATGGTCAAGCCAAGACTCTTACGTACTGAATTCAAATTTAAAACGGGTCGCATTGTTTAACTGCTCCTGCCTAATCTGGGCTTACTTTGCCAGCTCGGCGGTTTTGAATAGAAGAATTTCATGATACTTGCCATACTCAAGGCCATCGCTCAATGAAGTTTTGGAACTCCACACATATGGGCTCCAGAAAAATAAAAAGCACAGGCTGTAAGACGAGGGACTCCCAAGGGAGCTTCCGCTCAATTAAGATTGTCTCATATCTGGCCAAGGGGACAACCTAAACCCAATTTGATACTGCTCAATGAGAATTTTATCTCGATTTTGACCAAATAACCTAGTTCTAGTCCCTCAAAACACCACGAGAGACAATAAGTGGGGGCGAGACACTTTCTTGAAGCGTCCTATGATGATTAAAGGTCACTCTAAAGCATGCAAGACTCCGCTCCATCAAGAGATCCAAAAGCTGTCTTTGAAATCCTCATGCGCGAGAATGCTGACCGGCTCATGATCTTTCTCAGGGCAACGGTCCGCGACTCAGCGGTCGTCGATGATCTATTCCAAGAAACCATGCTGACCGCATGGCGCCGGCTCGATGACTTTGACCGTAACCGCCCCTTTGGCCCTTGGCTGCGTGGAATCGGGGCCCGCTTAGTGATGGCCCACTTCCGAAAAACCAAGCGCGATTTCATGCTTATTGATCAACCAGTTCTTGAGCGTATTAGCCAACAGATGAATCAGCTTGATGAAAGTTCGCGGCACAGCTTTGATGAATCAATTGAACAACTAAGAGATTGCATAAAGTCCCTGCCTGAAAAATTAGGAACGGCGATCTCAGCTCGATACCTCAATGACCACAGCATGCTGCAAGCTGCTGGACAACTAGGCATATCTCAAGAAGCAACAAAAAAACGACTCCAGAGAGCACGCACACAGCTACTGGAATGCATGCAGCGAAAAGAAGTACTGGCCAGGGAAATAGCATGAACAATGAAGATCACACAAATCCTCCGACACCTCCAGCCTTATGGAGTGAGCTGATTGATGGCACCGATCAGAATATGCCCACAGATGAACCGACCCCTCAAGAGATTGATCATGTTGCTGACCAACAACTCATGCATGCCCTTCTACAGCACTGGTTTGGTGACCGGGATGCTGTAAACAACAACATTGCATCAACTGCGGAACAACTACAATACGATGAACAAACGAAGCCACTTCTTGCAGGGCGCATCGGAAGTCGCTTATATCTGCTCTCATCTTCGATCGCAGCAGCTTTTTTAATCGTATGCGGTGTATGGTTCCTGTCAAACTCGAGTCAACCTGCTATTGCCACTGTTGAAGCTGCGATAAAAGCTGACCAACAACTCCTCGATCGTAGCTATGTCATTACGATGGAGCATGCAATGCCGCACCCTGCCGGCCCAGTCACAACCGTGCATTTAGATCTTCGTGGGAACATGTATGTAGCACGGTTTATCAACCATCGTGGCCACCCCGTTGTGATCGGAAACAATGGAGAGCAGTCATGGATCGTGCGCCCTGATGGCCAAGCTATCCTCCAAGACCATGGACGTGGTCTTCAAGATCTATTGATCAAAGACAGTGATATCTCCATCCCCTTCCTAACCGTCGAGAATGTGCTCAACCGCCTTGGCGACAACTACGACCTAAGTCTCATTTCTTCACAAAGACTGTCAACTGACGACCGCGTCTCATGGCAGCATCTCATTGGAAACCGCACCAGTGGCAGTGGTCCCGATCGAATCGAAATGTGGTCGCACCCTGACACTGGTGTTGCGCAGAAATTCACCTTGCAGTGGAGCGACTCTGCCAAACCAGGACATCCACAGAAGATTGTCTTTCAGCGCATAGACGCAAGCCCACAAGAAGACGTGTACTACGAACCAGGCTCACACACTCATGAAGGCAGCGACCGAAATCCGCGCCGGTGGCGTGGACCAGATAGAGGACACCGTAATCCCACAGACAGGCGGCCACACCTTATGGACCGAGACGAAAATGGAGATGGCGCACTGAGTCTGGAAGAACTGGGGCCAAATGGCGCCCGGTTGATTCAGAGGTTCGACATTAATAAGGATGGCATCCTAGATGAGTCAGAAATTAACAAGATGCCTACGCCGCGGCCTGGCGATGGTGAAATAGCCATACCACCTACCAATGTTGATGCGGCCGGATTTATCAACCCCTTCTATAGCATGGGGCTTGATTGGACGGCATTGACTGCTGCAGGCCCTGTTGAGTTCGTGTTGCCACAGCCCAGGAGTGAGTGGGCATCGACTCAGATTAAATCGCGTCACAAATGTATGCATCAATGCTCACGTCGCTGGGCCAAAGGCATTAACTGTGATAAGTATGACTATCTTGGCGAATTTGATTTGCAGTAATATGCATCAATGAATTCAACGATTGATCAAATTGCCAAACATCGCTCCATTCGAAAATTCACAGAAGAGCCGGTACCCCAGGAAGCCATTTCCCAGGCGGTAGAAGCTGCCCAACAAGCCGCAACCAGTTCGAACGTACAGGCCTACAGCATTCTGCAAATTCGCGACCACAACGTACGCTCCGATCTATCTAAGCTCTGTGGTAATCAAGAAAAGGTCGTGGCTTGCGGGGCATTCTTCATTGTCTGCGCTGACTCTAGAAGGCATCGTCTTCTTGCCAAACAAGCAGAAAAGAAATATGAGTCCCATCTAGAAGGTTTTCTTGTGGGCGTCATTGACGCCAGCCTCTTTGCTCAGAATCTTGCACTTGCCTTTGAGTCAATGAACCTGGGCATCTGCTACATCGGCGGGCTACGCAATGATCTTCCTAAAGTGGGCAAGCTGCTGAGGTTTCCAGAAGGCGTCTACCCGCTCTTTGGCTTATGTGTCGGGCACCCGGGAGAAGAACCATTCAAACGACCCAGATTACCCGCTGAGGCTGTTCTCTTCACTGACCAATACCCCACTGATCAAGAGATGCTGGACCTGGTTGCTCGCTATGACCAACAGATGTCTGACTACTACACAAAGCGTGGCGCATCAGGCCGCACCTGGTCTCCAACAATCGCAGCTTTTCATGAGGCACCCCGACGCGAAAGTCTTGCCGCGTTCTATGTAAAGCAAGGTGCCGACCTCAGTTGATGAACTCTATTTTGAGCCGTCTGATCAGACAATTCAATATGCAGATGCTTCTGTGATCAGCCGCTTGGTCGCTTTGTGAAGTACATCCGCCGGAAGCGCGTAGGTTTTTGTCTGATCTGAACGGGAGATGTTCATTCCTATAACCCGTCCCTCAACATCCACCAAAGCGCTTCCACACTGCTCGGGATAAACAATTCCGTCATGCTGAATCACACGGCCAAAGCCACTCGTACGCCTGCTTAATGCCCGATGGCCTTTTCGCGGCGCCCCACCTGCATCTGCACCAACGCCTGGGAGTCGACCCAACGACGCTGTCACTGTTTTCGTTACTCCATTGCGGGTGAACTTCAATTCAACTTTTTCGCCAATGGCGCGATCGCGAATCAAATCAATCAGCCCCTGACGTGTCTTAACTTCAACACCATCAACAGCGGTGATCACATCCTCAGCACGCAAACGTGCGTAGGAGGCGCCAGTATTTTCACGAACCGAGATGATCTCAACGCCTTCTGAGTCGCCTCTGGCCAGCACGACACCAAGGAAGGGGCGGTCCGACCGCCCGATCTTCGATATGTAATCTCCTAGCGATCGCACGCCTACCGATAGTGGCGTGGCAGCATTGCCAACTGCAAATACAAAACTCCCAACCTCAGGTTTTTGGCCGGTTGCAAAGATGATGGGCTTTAGATTCTCTGTTTCAATCTTCAATAAACCAAGGTCGAGATCCTTATCATGTGCAACGACTTGCGCATCAAACCTTCGACCATTTGGACCAATGACGACTAATGGCTCGTCACCAAAAACAAGATCTGAGTACTTCCCAACGATAAACCCATCACGATGAACAGCCAGACCGTAACCAATTGTGCTTCCACCACGGCTTACCTGTACGACCGAATCAGAAATGGTTCCCGTCTTGGAAAGCATCGCCTCCCGAAAGTTCAAGTCGTCCTTAGAAACTCGTTTCCTAAAACTGGACTCAGGCCAACGCCCACCCATCTTGCACTCAATCACGCTCCGTTTTTCCGCGTGGCTGACAGTCAACGTAATCTCATCATTAGGCCGGTAAGACAACTCAGCAGCTTTCAAGTCAGCAAGGTTTCGTATTCGCTGGCCACCAATCAGTAGAAGCACATCATCAATATCGACGCCCGCTCCCCGAGCGGTTCCAAATGGATCCAGACGCGTAATGCGTAGGCCGCCCTCATCTGCGACGCCTTCAAGTCCAAGACTTGCTTGTTGGCCACAATTGCGCCGAACCACATTGAGGATGTCACGAAAACGGCGGCTCATCCGGATCGGCTGCATATCCGGATCACTCGCAATGTGATTAATTTGAGCCCATCCCCTGGCGACAGCAACCTCAAGGGTTTCTAACGCAAGATCATGGAATTGCTCTTGCTGTATTTCATCTTTTGAATTGGTTCCCTGTCTCACATAGCAACATGCCAGATGGTAATACCCATCCCCAAGATGTGGCTGTGCGTCAATGCAATCTTGAAAAGCGAGCTGGGCCTCAGAAAAACGACCCTGGTCAAGAAGGCTGTAGGCATTCGTAATTGAAGTCCCAAAATCGTTAGGCCAGAGTTCTCGACCTAATCGTATCTCATCCTTGAGCCGGCCAATAAACCCCTTTGTAATATTGATTGCTGTTGAAGAATTTTCATCTGGAGAATCACCGGTTGCCACATTGATGCCAACAAGATTGCCACGCAAGTCAATCAGCGGCCCGCCCGAGTCACCACCATTCAAAGTCGCGTCGGTCTCGACAAGCGGACCAAAGTTGGTCATGACCCGACCAGCACGTACGCTTGGTGGGCGAAAAGGCGATGTCTCAATACCAAGTGTGTGACCGAGGGATAGAACCCACTGTCCTTGCTCTAATGCATCACTGTTTCCAAAATTGATAACTGGCAGCTTCGCTCCCTTTGGATCGCATTTGATCAGCCCATAGTCAATTGGACCTTCCATATGTTGCCCGAGCGTCCGACCACGGAGCGCTGTTCCGTCAGCCAGATAGACCCAGCAGCGACGCCCTGGCTCCTCAATCACATGGGCAGCGGTAATGATGTACCCGTCAGACGAAATAATGGCGCCTGTTCCACCACGGACTGAGCCTGGCAAGTTGATTCGCAGCCCCACAACCGACGGAAGTGTTGATGCTGCGGCCTGCTTAATGGCTTGTTCGAGCTGCGTAACCTGACGATGATCAGCGGGAGTGATTAAATCAATATTGGCTGGCACATCAAGATGGCGCTGGATCGCCGCATCTGGAATTTCAGCTTGAGCCGAAAGACTTGGCCATACCCCAGCACCGACAGCCAAGAATGCAATACACAACAGACCACGACTTCTCAAACCTGCTTGACCGTCTTTTCTAATCACCCAAACCTCTCCTTATCAGCATGCGTCCCTGATAAATAATAGGTCCTTTGATGCTCTCTTATTGAGCTCTAGAAACCCGCGTACCAACTTTAATACGATCCTCACACGGGCTGAGTTCGATTTGGTTGGAGGCGAACGATCCAGAGCAATGAGATCACTTGGCAGACTGATGCCGAACTCGCCACAATGCCAGCCCAATAATGGGATATGTGGAGCCACAAGGGCTCTTCGACACAATCCAGCAGCCATCTGGCGCCATCTTCATCCTGCCGCTAGCTGGATCACTGGCTCAGGTAAATTGCCTCACGTGCTCGGTCAGTACGAATCTTCAGGTCCTCAAGATGAGCCGCTGAGTACGCGTCAATCGAATCTTCATCCATGGCAAGATTGATTTCCTTGAGCCTCTCATTGAGCTTTCGTAGATTTGCCTGTGCCAATTGACGGGTCGCCGTACTGACATTGGCATTACCAGTCGCCATCGCGATCAAGCGATCTGTCATCCCTGATTGAAGATTGCGACGCAAACTTGACACCATTGGTTGACGATTGGTGTATCCGTCATCCAAGTTTGAAACGTCAACTTCCGAGTAGATCTCCAGCATCATTGCATCAAAAACCTCTGGAAGAGTGAGTGCATCTTGATCAGCAGGCGTACGCAACTCATTGTCACGGATTTGCTCAAGCGTGCTTGGATTCAGAATGAGCGTTAAGGCCGTATTCTGCGTCCCCGAAACACGATCATGAATTGGCAGTGTCGGATCACCCGAGACGCCTCCTGCACGCCCCCACTTCTCCACGGTCAAAATATTGACAAGTTCAGGCGAAAGGCCGAATGCCTCATCTCGGAAAGCGTTCTCCATCATGAATGCAAGTGCTTCACGCTGTCGCTCAACGTCAACAACTTCAAGTGGCGCCCCGGTATTCTCATCACCTTTATTGACGCGGGCCACGTGTGTACCCCCAACCCAATTGCCCATCATGTCGATCATTCGACGCTGACGACTAAGCGTAGCGTTGTATGTTTTACGTGCCTTTTGCCAACTCTCACCATCTTTCACTCCATCTTCAAGCAACCGAGCTCGGTGCTCTTGAATGAGATCCATTTGTGAATTGGCATAGTCGATTGGATTGCGACTAAAGTCATATCGGCGAGCCAGAGGATCCGGACCATACGTATCATCATCGGTCTGATACGCATGCTCTCGCTGACCAACGCGTAACAGTACGTCCTTGGGATCATCAAGCGTGTAGCCATACTCAACTGCCCACATGTCATACGGGCCGATATCAATCATGGTGTAATCGCCCTGAATCGCATCAGGATTCGTATTGAAATTGGATGGCAGGTAATCCATCACCGAAGCAGCCATTGGCTTCTTGCCTTTGATTTCTTCGGAGTTGATTTCATCCATCGTATAGAGCGATGAGGCTTTGAAATTGTGTCGCAGGCCGATGGTGTGCCCCACTTCATGGGCGACCAAATTTGAGAGATGGGGACCAATGTACCACTCTGGAATGCCATCGAGCATATCGCCTTCAGGCTCTTCGAGTGCACCCATTGCATCAAGCTCCATATGAGCAAACGCCATGTCAACTGCCATGTTGTGGGCTGCCATGCAGTGCTGGCAATCATCACCTAACCAAGTACTGATAGCTGTTTGCTCCACGTTTTCCGCAAGCAGTGGATCCGCCTCTGATCGACTTGGATCCAAATCTCCGGCAGCTCGCCTTGCTTCACGCTCCGCCAAAATGTCTCTTCGCTTTTCTGGCTCGGCCAAAATGATTCGTGGATCCCACTGTGGATAGTCCTCAAGCCAAGCCAATGCCTCTGGCGTAAGACTGGTGGCTTGTTCCTGTGGTCGATCTTCGTACCACGAATAGAACGCACGAATCCAACCATCAGTCAATACCACATCAGCATCGAGAATCTGTCCAGTCAATGGATGAACACGACTGGGGCCAATCGCTGTAGAGACATCGTTATTCAGCCAACGAATGAAGTTATAACGCACATCTTCTGGATCTTTATCCATGTGTGCTCCAGTAGGTGCATCTTGCTGGTAGACCTCAATCGCATTCGCAATGCCAACTGCCTCAAATGCCTTATTCCAAGACAAAATGCCCTCACGCACCCAACGGCGATAACGAACAGGGGTCGTGTGCTCGATGTAAAAAACGATTGGCTTTGCCGGTGGACTGACTGAGAGACTTGGATCTGCTTTTTGTAGATCCCAACGGTTGATATACCTTGTCCAATTCTCATCGGTGCCATAGCGAGCCAAATCTCGATAAGACGTCAGAAAATAACCAACTCTGTGATCAGCTTCGCGCGGCTTGTAACCAGTGTCATCAGGAATCAAGCTAATCGAGTAATGCATGCCTCGATAGCCACCACTCGAATCAGGGCCTTCAACGGCCACTTCAATATTGTCTGGGAATGCCTTGGCTTTGGTAATCTCAGTCAAACGCTTGTTCAGACTACGACCACCCAACGCACTAGGTTTGTTGATCAGTATTTCATCAAGATCGATCACGGGCTGGCCATTTGGACCCATCGCCACAATTGGAACCTCAAGAATGACTTCATCAGTAAAGATGCGCTTGACAGATCGCTCGGTGGCTTCGTCACCATCAGCTCTGATATCGAGCTGCGGCGAGATCAGTGCCAGACGATCTCCATAACGACGCCAAAAGACATAGCGATCTGGCCCCTGAAGACCTGCAAAGATGACGCCCTTTGCAGGTGTTGAAGCGACAAAGTACTTCTGGTTCTTCCAGTCCGCTGGAAGCTCAGCCAAAAGCTGGTGGTCTTCACTATTAAGATAGAGGCCATAAAGTGAATCTTTGCCACTGGCCGTCGAAATAACGCGTTCATATCCATCCGATACCGAATCGAACGCGGGCAAATCAGCCGAAGCGGCTGTCGCCATCCACAAAGTGCCAAAGAACAAGCTCGCAAATCGCTTAACATGATATTGGCGGGGAATCCGCAATATGGTCATCTCTCACCCTCCTAAAGGTTTCAGTCATTTATCGTACGGTCTTCAACGGCCTGGTACCACGGCCCATTGCAAACTTCGACACTCAATATGGAAATATCGTCCGATCATTGGCTGCTGGAATACACGCAGATGGCACTTTTGAGGCCAATTGGCCCAAAAAGGCACTGCAAATAGCCCAAACTTGCCCCATACCTGCCCTGGACTTAGTTTGTGCCTGAAATAGACCTACCTTTGTCATCGAATGGAGAGCGAAAATATGCATATTTCCAAAGTCGTACGGACGAGCAACGTCATTGTCTTGATGGGCCTGTTAGCTTTTTTTACGGCCGCCTGCCAGAACAAACCAAGTAAGCCCAATCTCACCGTAGGACCTGCAGCAAATGATCAGGGTACGATTATGGAGAAGGGGCAGATTCTAGAAATCAGACTCCCATCGAATCCATCTACAGGATATCGCTGGGTGCGTATGGGACCTCTCACCCCCAACATGATGAGGCCCATCAACCATAACTACGAACCACCGAACTCTGATCTTCTTGGCGCAGAAGGAACAGATGTTTTCCAGTGGGAAACGTATGGCCCCGGCTTGTACACCGTCAATTACAGCTACCGAAAGTCTTCTACCTCGAACGACGCAGACAAGGGCTTTAAGTACACCGTTACGGTCAAGTAAGACCCCTCGGTTTTTAGCTTTTCAGACGCTTCACTCATGCCGGCATGGCCTTGAGCATTGGTCATTGCGCAGTTATCGATGACTTCTGGACCAGACGGATGGGACAGCACAGCACTCATGTAGCCAATCATTAATGGCGCCAACTCAATGGACCAACAGTTCCTTAATATTGCCTACGTGACGCTCGCCTTGGGGCTGCTCCTCGGCATCAGCTGTTCTGTAAGCCGCCTGAGTTCTTGGGCGGGAATTCCAATCTCACTATTATTCCTGGGACTGGGAATGCTTACGGGCCAGGATGGGCTCGGGCACATCCAATTTGCCAATTACAATGCGGCCTATTGGGTCGGCGTCATGGCGCTCATCCTCATCCTCTACCACGGTGGATTAAATACTGACTTCAAGACTGTCCGTCGCAGCCTCGCCCCAAGCGTCGTACTGGCTACTGCAGGCGTTGTAGGCGTCGCTTCTATTACTGCTGCTGGCGCCTTCTTCGTTCTTGGTTGGTTCGATATCCTAAGCTGGAAACATGCATTACTGTTCGGCGCCATTGTTGCCTCAACCGATGCAGCATCTACCTTTGCTGTGCTCAAGGGGCTCAGGCTAAAGGGACGGGTCAGCCACACCATTGAACTTGAGTCAGGGCTTAATGATCCCGTGGCTTTTATTCTGGTGATTGCACTAACCGAATGGGTGATTGGCAGTGTGGACTTGTCATGGTGGCTCATTGGGCTGATTTTCTATCAGCTCATTATTGGTGCAGCGGTTGGACTCTATGTCGGATTTATCCATCGAAAGATTATGAACTGGATTCGCCTTCCGATGCTCGGGCTTTACCCCGTGCGTACGGTCGCCATGGCATTGGCCTCATATGGGCTTGCATCAGTCCTTCAAGGGAGTGGTTTCATGGCGGTCTATATTGCAGGCATTACTGCCGCAAGTGGGCACCTTCCACTCAAGTCAGTCTTACTCCGTGTCCATGATGCATTGGCCTGGCTTGGTCAAATCTCAATGTTCATTGTGCTTGGACTACTAATTAAACCTTCAAACCTAGGATCCGTTGCTATTCCAGGCACACTGCTGGGCCTCTTTATTGCATTCGTTGCTAGACCCACATCAGTCATTCTGTGCCTGTTGCCCTTTCGCTATCGCTGGAATGAACGGCTTGCAGTTAGTTTTTTAGGATTGCGAGGCGCGGTCCCAATTATCCTCGCAATCATCCCAGTACTATCAATCCAAGCTGCCCATGAACATAGCGAAAACATGAAAGAACTTTTTGGCCTTGTGTTTTTTGCAGTTGTTGTAAGCTGTATTGTGCCTGGGGCCTTTGTCCGACCAATCACAAGAATATTACGCATTCGAAACGACACTCCACGACAACCAGTTGCTGAAATCGAAATCCTCTCCATTGATAAACTCGATCGACATCAACAAACATTCCTTATTACTGAAGATTCGCCCGCCGCTGGTGTTAAGCTGCGAGACTTCCCACTTCCAGAAGACATAAATGTGATGATGATCATGCGTGGCCCCAAGATTTTTGCCGCTCGCGGCAAGACCGTACTTGAACCCGGCGATCATGCATTCATTCTCTACCCGCCGGACCAAGAAGAGGCCGTACGCAAGCTTGTTTACGGTACAGACAGATAGCTCATAACGAATCGGAGACCAGTTTGACATCAATGCACCGTCACATTCTGGCAATTGGTGGATGTCCACAAGAAGGCGATTGGATACGATTTGTACGATTCATGGCCAAGCTCACTGGCAAGAGAACGCCCCGACTGGCCGTTCTCCCCACCGCCGGCGGAGATGCGGAGCATTCAATATCAATGGCGAAGCAATGGGCGAGCCAAGTTCCAGTCCAGCTTGATGTCATTTCTTTGTTCCGCCGCGAGCACGAGCAACTTCGCCCTGCGATCCTAAAAGCGGATGCAATTTTTGTTGGCGGCGGGAACACCGTCAATATGCTTGCTATTTGGCGAGCACATGGCGTCGACCATGTCCTTAAGGAAGCTTATCATTCTGGCGTCGTGCTCGGCGGGGTCAGTGCGGGCATGATCTGCTGGTTCCAGGCTGGCATGACTGATTCTTATCTGAAAAACACCTCCGCTCCAATCCGCGATGGCCTTGGGCTGCTGCCAGGTAGCGCGTGTCCCCATTTCGATAGTGAGCATCATCGTAGACCAGCTTATCTTGCCGCGATTGCTGGCGGGTTTCCAAATGGAATTGCTGCTGACGACAGATGTGGTGTGCTTTATCGTGATGAACAGATTGCTGAGGTCATCACAACCACCCCTAGCGCCAAGGCCTACCGCATCACCAAGGCTAAAAGTGATCAACAAATTGAACCCCTCGACACTAAATTGCTGCCGCCTCTCGATACTGCCTGACCTTTGCCGCCACTAAAGGGTATGCTGCCATCGAACTTGATTGCTAAAGGAGCGTTGCCATGCGTATTGTGACCATGAGTTTGCTACTGATCATTTCATTTCTAATAGTTGGATGCAATACTCATACGGTCTTGGGGTCGGATATCCCCCCTATTCCCGGGATGCACAAAGTAAAGCTGAATGCGAAGTACTCCAGCTCACAAAAAGGCCTCATCGGCCACGTTCACTTTGAAGGTACCTCCCACAACGCGTTGGATTCTATCGATGCTGCTGTCGTCGAATTCGAAGGCCAAGGCTGGGCGATGATCAATGTCGACGGCAGCCAGGATGAAGCAACCGCAACCCTTTGGAAAGAAGGTCGCGATGCCCACCTACTCGTCAAACGCAATCCCACCGTACCTGATCAATCTGTAGGCGCGCTTGTCGTTGAGCCAGGCCCCTGGACTCCACCAATGACGACGCCCTCATACGTTGCACCGGAAGCGACACCCGCCCCGACGAACGAAACTGAGGAAGCCGATCTTCAAAGCGACCAGGAACAGACGATCTCTGAGCTGAATGAAGAAATGCAATCGGAACAAACAGAATTGCCAACCACTGATGCTTCTGATGAAAGTGAACCTCAAGCAAGCCCAACGACGGCACCAGCATCCACACCCTCGACTGGAGATGATGCTGACACGCCTCCATCACCAGACGACGAATTGATGGATATCTTGGATGAGGATCCAGAACCAGATGAGAATCAATAGGCCGGAACCAAGGAACCAACCACTGTCTAGTTAATGGTTACCTTGTTGGGATATTCAGTCTTTATTTCCAGTCGGCCATCCGCTTTTTCTTGACTCACCTGGACGCCCCGAACATTGCTCGGATCCGCCTGATAAGTTTGGCCTGGCCCTAGGAATATTAAGACATCTTGATTGCCTTCTGGGTCGGTTGCTTTTATTTGCACCACATGCGAACCGGTATTCTTGAAGATCACTGGTTGATTAAGTGATGCGTCAATAGTCACGTCAATTGGCGTCGCCCCCACGACCAGTGATCTCGATTTCATCTGATGATCGCCACAACTCGCTAACAGAATTGTCATTGAGAAAGTCATGACAATCACGGTGATTGACGCAAATCTGTGTGGATGGAATGTCATTTCAAATAGCTCCTTGCTGGCTCATGACAATGTTCTAGGCAATGGCCTTCTATCGAACACCCACCATCGGACAGCGCGTTCCATCTCTATGAATTCATGTGTCACAGAGGCGCCCAAAAGAGACCTCATCGCCCAAAAACGCCACTTGGGACCCATAACATAAATTCAAAGGCGTCAAGCACAACAATGTTTGCCCCCAACAGTCGCTTTCCTCGCTACCTCTTTTGAACAGGACACTAAAAAGCAGGAGCTAACCAAATGAACTTTTCAACTCAGACAACAAAACTTTTTGCCGCGGCAGCAACCCTGACCATTGCTGGTACCGTTTCGGCTCAACTACCTCACCATGAAGACCTGATTCTTGGTCCCATTCCAATGACAGGCCTTTCAAAAGGTGTGGCCTTCAATTACCAACCTTTTCTTGATTCTTCAGGAACCTTGAACTGGGGCGGCGTGTTCATTGAGCCAGGTGGACGATCTGGTGGACACAACCAAGAAGTACATCTTGACAATGCAGGCCTCCACTACGACTTCGACTCGTCTGGTGGCTGGGTTCCCGGACCACAACGAAATCTACTGCTCTACATAGGAGAATACGGAGGTGAACTACGCATTAGGTTCTCCAATTCACTCGGCATGTACAACCAGGTTCATCCTGATGTCATTGATTTCAATGGCACTGGAGCTGCCGGCGTCATGATTGATGTGGTTTCAGGAGGCACTGATGGCAATCCCGCCCTGGTACGCCTTGTTGGTGATGTAAACGATTTGGAAATCACTGGCCTACATGTTTGGGTCGACATGGGCGTGCGGCCCTGTACCGATGGACTTTGGGACGACCTACCATTAGGAAGCACCTACAACGTTGGTGATTTGGTAACGACTCTTGGCTTGGCAGTACAGCTTTCGCCTTACTTTGGATCAGGCGCCCCCGGCTATGCCGAGATCCAAGATGGCCGTGATAGCCTTCCAGACTTCTTTGACAATCAGGCCTTAGGAGCAGATTACGAGATCCACCTCAATAATATCACGGCAAATATCGACCTGACCTCAACTGGTGCCCTTCACTACCAGGACGCAAAACTACGCTTCGGTGAGTATGGCGGTGGTGTTGAATTCCTCATCAACGGCAACTTCATCGCCGTACCCGATATCCGTAATCTTGACGGCCTCACACTCGGCGGCTGCTACCTCGACGTCTATGCCGGTGGTAATGGAAACGACGCTGGTGAAATCCACATTCTCGGCCCCGTCAAGTCTATCGGTATCGGCGGTGAAGAACTTTGGATTGACTGCCTCGACGGAACACCTGTCTACCCAATGTTGATGGGTGACGCAGATGGTGACGGCTTCGTGGGCCTCTCAGACTTCACAGTACTACTCCTCGAATACGGAAGCGCATGTAAGGGAGGCTGCAGTGCTGACTTTGACGATGACGGAGACGTAGACACTGATGATTTCTCCACACTACTCGTCAACTGGGGCGCCAGCCTCTAACAAATTCAAGGGGGGCTCAAGAGTTGAGAGCCGCACCGTTTTAGATCTGGCTCATAAGCCATACCTAACAGGATCTAACGGAGCGAAACCCAAGAGACATCGGCCTTCCAAGGGAGGCCGATGTTTTTTAACACCCAAACATAATGACTGGCGTTCAAAGCCAGGCCCCAATCAAATTTCCTTCGGTCGCCAGAGACCGATCAGACGAACGGGATCTCCCAGATCAAACGAACCCCAATCCATAACATCACAATCAAAGGCGCCAATCGCTGCCGTCGGGAAGACCTGATAGGACCCAGCAAGACTACTTGCAAGCATCTCCATACCTGGATTATGTCCAACTAGCATGACGCATGATTCATCTGATGCCTCGCGATTGAGCACTGAAATAATCTGCCCCGGCGAAGAGTGATACAAAGACTCTGTCTCCATGAGACGAGCATCGAATCCACCTGACTCCGCCACCGCATGTGCCGTAGTCCGGGCCCGACAGGCTGTGGAGCTGATGATGAGATCCGGAATGAGCTGTTTCTCAGCAAGCAAGAGGCCCATACGCGGGGCATCACGTATACCTCGAGCCGCAAGAGGTCGATCATGATCAGAGAGGGTTTCATCATCCCAGTCCGACTTCGCATGCCGTAGCAAGATTAATTTTCGCATGACCAGATTGTACCGAACCCCGACCATCACACTACACTGCAGCAAATGTCTGACAAATGGCATATTCGTTTCTTGGCCCTGGCAGACTCCATCGCTACATGGAGCAAGGATCCGAGCCGCGGTGTCGGATGCGTTATTGTGAATCCAGCCAAGCAAATCTGCGCAACTGGATTCAATGGACTCCCCCGTGGAATTGAAGATCTGCCAGAGCGACTTGAACGCCCCGCCAAGTATGACCTGATCTGCCATGCTGAGATGAATGCGATCGTCCAATGTGCTTTTAGTGGAACCGCCTGTTCAGGCACCACGCTCTACGCTTCATTCAGCCCCTGCTCGCATTGCGCTATTGCGATCGTCCAAGCGGGCATCTCTCGGGTTGTCACCTGGAAGGAAGAGACGATTGACCCTCAATGGGCCGCAAGCCTTAGCGGAGCGATCGAGATGTTTAGTGAAGCAGGCATTGACTATGTGGCACTACCTCGACCAAGAACAGGCGATGTCACAACTGAAGAAAAATGAGAACGAGTCATGCGAATCACCGTGAACAAGGATGTTGCAAAAAAAGAATTCCAGCCATTCAAGGATGACCCTGTCTTTGCTGAAAGCGCTGCCCTGGTCAGCCAAGGGCGAGATCCAGTGCAAATGCTCCAAGCACTTTCCATGGTTCCAGGTGGACTTCGCACTCTGGCAGCAGCAAGCCAGGCTGTCTACCCTGGCGGCACACTTGATCAGACCACAAAAGAACTCGTGATTATCAAGGCATCACAATCAAACAACTGCCAGTTCTGCCTCAATTCTCACGTTGATATTTGTCGCAATGCTGGCATTAGCGATGATCCGATCAACATGCTTCTCGACAGTGAATCGCAGACACCAGCTCAACGAGCAGCCCTTCAATTTGTGGCTGCAGCAATGCAGGACAGCAATGCGATCGCAGATAACATATTTGATGAGCTACGGACTCATTTTACAGAAGCACAGATTGCAGAACTCGCCCTGCTTCTTGGATACATCAACATGCTCAACATGTTCAATAACTGCCTACAAGTTCGCTATCAAAGTGACTACAAGCCTGCCTCTGATTAGGCAGGGGCCACATTTCCGCCGCAGATCACCACAGCGACAACCGCATCTGTTGCAAATGAGTCCGCTATCTGTGTAAGCCCTGCAACCGCGACGCCAGCAGCACCCTCCACACGCATCGCGTGCTGGTCGAAGACCATTGCCATGGCCTGGGCGATTTCTTCTTCCTCTACCTGAATCCACTGATCAACAAATTCGGCACATGGACCCACTGTGATCGAACCTTCTTCAAGACGACCTGCCGTTCCATCGGAAAGCGTGGGCTTCAGAATAGATTCAACAATATGCCCTGCTCGTACGGCGTCATACATTGCTGGACTATTGGCAGGCACGACGCCAACCGCATGAAGGCCTGGCTTAAGCTTTTTTCCACCCGCGGCCATGCCACCAATCAATCCCCCGCCCCCAACTGATACAACGATGGCGTCAACACCCGGTTCCTGCTCAAGGATTTCAGAGGCAACGGTTCCTTGTCCGGCCATCACCTGCAGATCGTTATAAGGAGAGACATAAGTCATGCCCTCTTCTTTCGCCACATCACGCGCTTTCAATTCAGACTCCAACGGATCTTCGCCAATCTGCTGAATCTGTACACCAGCATCTCTCAACTTATCGACCTTTGCCTGAGCCGCTGTCGTCGGCATATAAAGTGTGCCATTCGTACTGGTCACCTTCATCGCATACGCGACCGCCAAAGCGTGATTACCTGTCGATGCTGCCGTAATCCCACAAGATCGTTGTTCATCGGTCAGACTAAGCAACTTATTCAGAGCCCCCCGAGCCTTGAATGATCCGGTGTGCTGCAAGTTCTCAAGCTTCAGCAATACACGGCAGCCCAATCGTTTTGACAAGACATTTGATTCAATCAAATCAGTTCGTACGACATATGGCGCAATACGCTGCCGCGCAAGCTCAATCTCTTTCAACAGATCGCTCACTTTAATCACTGCTTTCCTCTGGAGACATGAGTTGCATACACCAAAGAGGACCTCTTATCACAAATCGACCATCAACCCTAGCCGCTGTTTTTGAATTGTGCATCGGATCCATACTTGCCCATGGAATACTACAAGAATGAGCGCCTAGAAGACGCCACAACTTAATAGGCCTGAGATGTAAGTGCTCTGAGTCAGCTGCTGCGTGAATGCTCAGCCCCATATTGACCACACCTAAAGAGAAACTTTGGTAGCTTCGATGGACCGAATTGGGGTTCGGTTTCTGAGGCAAATAGACATCGACCATTGGATTCCACAGTAAGCAGAAAGCAAGCCAAGCCATGATCGGGATCATCGCTATGGCATCAATTATGAGCAGCGTGACTGCCACAGGACTATTGGTCTCAATGATCCAGATCAGTAAGCCGGCAAAGACCGCCGCCTCAACGAATACAAACAACCAGAAGTAGAGCGCCTTTCTTGTCACAGTAAACTCCTCCGATGGTCGAATTCTACCAGTGGCTAATTTAACAGAACAAGCTTGTTCTCGGACGCTTATAAGGATCCATCTGAAGTGATAAAACCTCCTTTTGAGCAACTTTAGGTGGGCCCTACTGATGCCAAACATGGCCGCACTCCAAGCCATTCAATTACTATGAGATGACGTTGAGAGGCAGTATCATCATTGCCAACAAATACAGGCTGGCTCGATCGAGCCCAAACGAAGTAAAGGAGCCAGTATGTCAGAGCAGACAAGAGGTTCGTGGAGTGGTTATCAGTGGATTATGGTGGTGCTCGTCGCTTGCTTAGTTGTGCTTCAGATTATATTTGTAGTCCGCATCAGCCAGGGTGTCAGCGCTCTCGAAGACGTTGGCAAGACGGCCAAACACCAAATGAAAAATGTCGGCACCGCCGCTATTGGAGCAACTGATATCGCGGGCGCCTTGCTTAATCCAGATGGGAAAAAGAAGGACAAAAAGAAGTGATGGCCTAAAAGAACCCTCATTGATCTGAATCCCATTATCGCCCTCAAACAAATTACCCTGCAGGCATCATCCTGAAGGGTTTTTCTTGCTTAAAAATAGTCACAAAAATGCCTCCTTCATTGCAAGATATGTGAGGTCTCATGTCATTTGCATAAAGAGAGACCATGCTTAGTTGACACCCCCTCAAGGAGCATTCAGAGATGAGTTTTAACCAAACAGGTAATAAGGACGAGATCGCGATACTTCAGAGGCAAGTGAGAACCCTCAAATTCGTGATGTTTGGAGGAATGTGCTTACTTGCTGCCGGTATTGCCGTTGCAGCCACAAGCATCCAAGACGCCACTGATGTCGTAAAAGCAAGAGAATTCAAACTTGTCGATGATGAAGGAAAAACACTTGCGATACTTGGCCGAAATGACGACGGCAGTGGTGGACTTTTGATCAATAACAAGGATCAACAGATTGCTGTAGGACTTGGTGCTGGCCCTGACGGTGGCGTGTTGGCCATTCGCAACAAGAATGGCCAACGTGCAGCAATACTGACCGCTGCCCCCCATGGCGGCAAGTTGATGACACTCAATGAAAATGGGAAAGCCAGCGTATCACTCGGTTCAGACTCCTCAAATGGTGGCATGTTGATGACACTCAATGAAAATGGGGA
The DNA here is from genome assembly GCA_029268515.1 of Phycisphaerales bacterium. Lineage (NCBI taxonomy): Bacteria > Pseudomonadati > Planctomycetota > Phycisphaerae > Phycisphaerales > Phycisphaerales bacterium. Next base: position 111,340 of record JAQWNP010000012.1, read on the forward strand.
CGTCAGCGTATTACTCGATTCAGATTTCAATGGTGGCCTGTTGTCCATCCGTAACAAGGATGGAAAGCAAGTCGCGGGACTTGCTACGAATCCAAAGGGTGGCGTGTTGAACATCGCCAACAAGGATGGGAAAACCGGTGCGTTACTGAATGCGACTCCACTTGGTGGCAGGCTTTTCATCAACAACAAGAACGAGAAGCCAGCTGCAACACTTAGTGGGTTTCCAGATGGTGGCGTCTTGCGCATCCGCGACAACACCAACAAGACAATCTTCTCAGCACCTCAAAGTAACGAAAAGAATTAGTAACAAGACGATTCTTAAAATAGCCGAGCTGTGTGACATCTTTGAATTGTGATTTCAAGATGTTCCTATAGCTGCGGCAACGCAACTGCCTAGATACAGCAATGGCGTCCTACATGACAACATGACGCATTTCTTGCCAATATTCCGTGTCCCACCTCAAACCAGGAGCACCAAGACATGAAAGTGAATTCCAGCACGATAGGAGCAATGCTCTTCATCGCTCTCATCATCACAGGAAGCGCCACGGCCATCGCAGATCTCTCGAGAATACACAACTGGAACATGGACAACGATCCTGGGTGGACTCGCAATGGCGAATGGGAATTTGGACAGCCGCAGGGACTTGGTGGATCATTTGGACTGCCAGATCCAACCAGCGGACATACCGGCGACAATGTGATGGGCATGAATCTTGCCGGCGACTATTCTGTCGAGATCGGCGGCCCCTACGAGCTCATTGCAGGTCCGATCGATTGCACTGGATTTGTCTCTAGCGAACTACACTTCCAACGCTGGCTCAATATCGACTGGCAACCATGGGTGTACTCTTGGATCCATATCAGTTACGACGGTGAGAAGTGGTCTGAACTGTGGAACAACGGCAACGTTAATGAAATTACCGAAGACCAATGGACAAAATGGACTTTTGATATTTCATCTGTTGCGGACAATCAACCAACTGTCTACATCAAATGGTCTTACCAAGTATCGAGCGCCGCGTGGGACTACTCAGGCTGGAATCTTGATGACGTTGAAATATGGGCCCGACCAATTAGATGCGAAGGCGATACCAATCAGGATCAAGTTGTGGATATAGAAGATTTTAGTGAACTACTTATTCAGTTTGGTGAAGTAGGCATTGGGCTTTCCGCTGACTTCAACGGCGATTTTAATGTTGACGCTGATGACTTTTCGCTTCTTCTGATAAACTTTGGAAATGACTGCAACACAGATTCCATAGCAGCCAGTGCGGTGTTGCAAACACCAAAGGGTGGCGTGTTGAACATCGCCAACAAGGACGAGAGGCCAACGGGATTTACCCCTGCAGGAGCAAAGCAATGAACTCAGAAAAACGTATTGAATCGCTCGAAGGTCAGGTGAGAACACTCAAACGCATCGTTTACGGCTTCGCCTGTTTACTTGTAGCAGGCATTGCACTGGCTACAACAAGTGTGCAAGACATTCCTGATTTGATTCAGGCAAAAAAGTTTGAGGTCATCGATAAAGAAGGCAAGGCTGTTGGACATTTCAGTGCTGGCACCAATGGCGGGAAGTTAAACATCTTCAATAAGAAAGGGAATTCAGTTGCAGGCCTTACTTCTGGAAAGAATGGTGGTGGATTGGTCATCATGAGTAATGACGAGAGAATCCTTGCAGGGCTTACTGCGCATGAAGATGGTGGCGGCCTAATCATCTACAACAATCAGATGAAGACACTCTTCCGAATACCTGAAAAAGAAGCCGCCGAAATTTAAACTGACGGCCTTGCTTAAGCCACAAAAGAAACACAGCCCCGGCTCTAAAACCGGGGCCGTGTTACAAAAACCAAAGAAAAGCATTGCCGCTTCCATAGCAATCACGCTGATCGCATTTGTATTTTAAAAACCTCAGATGCTCTCAAGCTCTGCCCATCGAGCGTAAAGCGCCTTCACATTTTTTTGCGCTGCTGATAACGCCTGAAAGGTTTCAGAAGATTGCTTATGATTCTTTGCCAGCGACGGATCTGCCGCTGCTGTTTCTAACTGCTTAAGCTCAGCCTCTGCAGTCAAGATAGCTGCTTCCATTCCCTCATACTCTCGCTTCTCTTTGTACGAAAGTTTTCTCTTACTTGTATTGACAACGTTTGGGGCAGGCTCCTTATCTTTCTTTACCGCGGCCGCACCCGAGGAACCACCTTTCTTCAGATATGTGATCCACTGCTTACGCGTTGCAAACTCTCTTGCGTTACCACCATCGTCAATACCGACATATTCAGTGGCAATTCGATCCATCATGAATCGATCGTGTGTCACAAGTACCATCGCCCCTGGAAATTCCAAGAGAGCCTGCTCAAGAACTTCAAGGGACGGAATATCCAGATCATTGGTTGGCTCATCAAGCAATAGAACGTCAGCTGGCTTCAACATCAAATTAGCAATCAATACCCGTGCTTGTTCACCGCCTGAGAGATTACTGACAAAGGTCGTCAATTGAGATTTGTCAAACAGAAATCGTTTCGCCCAACCACTCACGTGCACCTGCTTGCCACGATAATCAACCATATCACCGATAGGACAAAGTGCTTCCTGTAATGTTTGCGTCGGCACAAGCATGTCACGATGCTGACTAAACGTGACGACTCGCAAATCTGCGGCACGCTTAATGGTGCCTGAGTCAGGTTTCAAATCACCAGACATCAGCCGCAACAACGTAGTCTTGCCAGCCCCATTAACACCGAGAAGCCCAATGCGACGCCCAGGCGTCAACGTGAGATCTAGGGAATCAAATAACTTCTTTTCGCCCATTGCCTTGGCAACATTATGTAATGCCAGAAGTTTCTTTGTCTTTCGCTCAGTCGCCTGAAACTCGATCGTTGTCGCACGAGTTGGTGCTGCATTTCTTTCTTTGGTCGCCTTTAATTCAGCTCGGCGACTCACCGTGTCACGTACTTGTGTCTTGTTGCGAGTTTGCCGCCCTTGAATCCCCTGCCGCAACCAAGCTGTATCGCGACGCACTTTATTCGCCAATGCTGACTCGGCAGCCTCTTGCGCATCAAGAAATGCTTCCTTGCGATTGACAAATTCAGTGTAGTTACCCACGACCTCAAAAATACCACCCGGATAAGCCGGCGAAAGCTCCACGATCCGACTCGCCGTATTCTCTAAAAATTGACGATCATGGGTTACGAATAGCATGGCAATTCGAGATCGCAAAACAAACTGCTCAAGCCACAACACCCCCTCAAGATCAAGATGATTTGTTGGCTCGTCCAGCATCAAGACATCAGGCTCACGGCAAAGTGCACGCGCAATAGAGAGACGTTTTTTCCATCCTCCTGACAAGGTGCTGACAAGGCGATCAAAATCCTCAAATCCGAGCTTTGACAATGAGATGGCTGCCAATGATTCGGTATCAACACGATCATTAACTTCAGATTTCAACGCTTCCCGAATCACAGACATTGGCGTGGCCCCGTCGGGAAACACGTCATCTTGTTCGATATATACGAGGCGCAATCCGCGACGCCTATTAACTTCGCCTTCATCTGGTTCTTCAAGATCGGCCAGAATTTTGAGTAGTGTCGACTTGCTAGCGCCATTGGGGCCAATAAGCCCCAGCCGATCACCATCACCAACATGCAGCGATAGACCTTCAAACAGCACATTTGAAGGGAATGATTTCGCTAGGTCACGGACGGAAAGAAGTGTGCTCATAACATAAAAACGGAAACACTAAAAAAACGGAACCAATGCTGCCACAGAAGAGGCAATAAGAGAGGCCTTTAACCAGCGACTCGTTCTGACTACCTATCTGATCCTTGGCGGAGAGAAAGAATGATAGTTAGATTGCGGAGCAGCGATCAAGAATATCTGGCTTTTTCTCAAGCATTGATCTCATCTTCAGATCCCATGAAGCAATCGTCGCCTCTTAGCAACAAAACGATGCAAGAACGGCCACGGGATAGCAATCTAGCGAGAATCATATGGGCCAGCTATCGAATTGATAGTGGGTCAATTTGCAACAACTTGAGCGAGTAGCTACTTGCTGAGATCTCCAATGCAAATGATCTCACATCTGCCTCTAGGCCTTATGGCGCACAGGGGCCCCACTGCTCAAGAAGAATAGTGAAGTCATCAATATTGACAATGAGATCATTATTGATGTCCGCAACATTAACACCTGCGGCTCCATAGTTGACCAGCAACAATGAAAAGTCAGTAATATTCACCACTCCGGACTGATCAATATCTGCTTCACAATTATCCTCTGACTCAGGTTGCTTGGGATGACTGTCAAAGAAGTCGAAGATCAGATTCTTAGCCGCGTTGTTATAGTTCGGCCAGTGGTCCACATTTTCATATCGCCACAACTCCACATCACCATTGTCTGGACAACCTTCGAAAACCACTCGGTTGACCTGACCATTACTATCAAATGCGGGCCCCATTTCTACAGGGCCAGAAGTACAACCATTAAAGGCGGCCCATTGGGCTGTTGAGCCAGGTGCTCCCGGATAGTCATTCCAGCCAAAGGTGCCACCGTTGTAACTGACCGTATCATCAGCGGTGCCATGGGTGTGGAGTACGCTCACTGGTTGGCTAGGATCACACTGCGCCGGGTCATCCCAAGTCGCGCCTGATCCAGGAACAATAGAGGCAATAAGATCTGCTCGATCACACGCGATTCGGTAGCACATAAAACCACCGTTTGAATGGCCAATCAGATGAATCTTATTGAAATCGACGTTGTACTGGGTATCGATGTACGCAATAAGGTCTTCAAAATAACCGACATGATCTGGACTGTTTGGTGAGCCGCCAAAACTACAGCAAGCATTCGTTGCATTCCAATAAGTGTTACCGAACAAGTCTGTTGGCGCTGTGGGGTAAGCGTAGATATAACCACGACTGGTGGCCAGATCTTTGAATCGATACCAATTTTCTGTATCTGGGCCCGTACTTGTATAACCATGAATGAGCAGTACCAAGCCAGAGGGCTCTGATGCATCATGCCCTGCAGGAAGATGCACTGGCACTTGATCGACGGCCTGTTGAGCATTGAGGCTTGTTGATGATGCTATGCCGATGGTCAATACACTAATAAGTAGGAAGGGGTGTCGCATGTTATCTCCGTTTAACTGCATTCACGTAAACCCGTCCCCACTAAGTATTTATTAGGAATACGATCTCCACGACCATTCGCCTACTTTAATTCATAAATTTTTTTATTCTGACGTAAACGAGTGTTTACATCAGGAACATTAGGCACAACTGCAAATGGCCTGTTCATCTGCTTTACTCTTCATGCTTAATTCTTCAATTTCATCAAGATTTCTATATGAGGACTCGCTTCTACTCACCTCCATCACCAGCAATACAATCGTCGTGAAGCTCAATACTCAACTGATTGATAACCCCATAACTGTTCAGACTAGAATGTTAAGATTCCACTTTGAGCGAACCCAGGCCAGATGGGTACAAAGACAATGACAGCGCCGAGAATCTGACGAGGCGCAGCAGACCTCGCTCATTGACTCGCGTTGATGCGACGGCATTTCGTGACATTTTTGACACAATTGTGACTGGAGAATAAAGAACACCCCCATCATTTTGATTTTTTGCTTGCGATCGGCACACAAGACTGCTTCACTAATTGTTTACAAGCATTTTCACTAATGATATTCGGGGGGATCGATGCGCTACTTATTAGTCACATTTGTGATCACATGCACAATGACTGCGCTGCCCCACTTCGCCAAGCACCAATGCACGCCCCCAAGAAACTCCATCGGCTGATTAGATAATTAAGGCCCCACCGAAGAGGCCGTCAGATGCAGCCAGGCAATAATTGCTGCATTGCCTCGCATCCGACATAATGCGAACTCGTGGCAGACACCAAGAATATTGATATCGCGATAGTGGGAGCTGGCGCCGCGGGCCTGATGGCGGCCATCTGCGCTGGTCGTACCGCCAAGAAACACCATCGATCTCTTCAGATTGCTGCATTTGATGGCGCACGAAAGGTCGGAGCCAAGATTCTCGTCGCTGGTGGCGGACGCTGTAATGTGACGCATCATCATGTCGATGAATCTTCTTACGCTGGTGGATCTAGCAATACCATTCGCAATGTTCTTCAGCGCTTTGATGTGGCACAGACCATCGAATTTTTCAGAGAACTCGATGTTCACCTCAAACAGGAAGAAACAGGAAAGCTCTTTCCCACGACCGACTCCGCGCGCACGGTGCTTGATGCACTGCTTAAGGAAATGAAAAGTGCAGGCGTTGAACTTCATCATCCCCAGCGAGTCCATACCGTTGAACAAACAAGCCCAGGCTTTGTTATCGAAAGCGAGCAAGGACGGATTCACTGCAAACGACTTATTCTCGCCAGCGGCGGCATGGCGCTTCCAAAGACAGGCTCAGACGGAGGTGGGTATAAGCTTGCCAAGTCACTAGGACATTCCATAACGGAGCGTGTGTTTCCTGCACTTGTTCCACTTATTCTCGAGAAAAGCAGCAGCTTACGCTTACTTTCAGGACTAACCGTTCGCACCACCATCGAACTTCGAAGCTGCACCGGCAGACGCCTTCAGTCATTTACAGACTCAACACTCTGCACACACTTTGGCTTATCCGGCCCATCGGTGATGGATATCAGCCGATACTTCACCGCTGCACGTTTTAGCGATCCAGATGCACATCTCGTCATATGCTGGCTTCCAGAATCCACGCGTGACCAGGCCGATGTCGAACTTCGTGAGCTTGGCAAACGAAGTGTCGGCCGATGGCTTCGTGATCAACTCCCAGATCGACTGGCCGATGCAATCTTCCAGTTTGCTGATATCGACCCTACTACCGCCGGCCATCAATTCGACCGCAGCGCACGCAGTCGGTTCCTTGACGCGATCTTTCAGATGCCTCTACCAGTTACTGGAGACCGTGGATTCACACATGCGGAAGTCACCGCTGGAGGCATCCCACTCAGTGAATTAAAAGCAAGCTCAATGGCCTCAAAATGCTGCGACGGCCTCTACCTCTGCGGAGAAATCTGCGACGTGGATGGTCGCATTGGCGGCTACAACTTCCAATGGGCCTGGGCCAGTGGACATGTGGCTGGATCTCATGCCGTTGAGTCACTGCTCCCCGCTGCTGATGGATAGCATGCCTCCCCCGGCAAACTTGCTCGGCCCACCAATCTTTTATTTGGTGCACGTTTGTTCCGATGTCGCACCCTGCGTTACGGTGGCCCAATCTCTTAATCACGAAGAACACAATGCGACCGCTCGACACCAACCAGCACTGGCACGAGCAATTTTGACGGGTAAACACGAAATCCAAAAGCCATGGGCGCGGGGCAATTGATCAAGATTCGCTAACTTTTCAATCTGACAATATTCCTGACTGATACCTGCAAAGTGAGCTGGCCAAATATAACGACCATCACCGGTTCTCATATAATCTTCTTTCATGTCCACGAAAGGTCGATCAATGGTGTACGCATCAATACCAATGACGCGTACCCCCTGCTCTACCAACCAGAGCACACCATCGCGCCCCAGACCTGGCTGGCGAAAGTATTCGCTTGTATGAATTCGTTGATCAGCACCAGTCCACAGCAAGACAATATCGCGATGTTTCAATCTGTATTGCATACGATCCAAGGCGAGCTTGAGATCCTCAACTGCAATCTCCTGCCCTGATTCCTTATGCCTCACATCAATGCGCACGCCAGGAGCAAAGCACCACTCAAGAGGAACCTCATCAATACGCCGAGCAGGACGTCCACCGGATTCCGGTCCATAATGATATGGAGCATCAACATGGGTACCAGTGTGTGTTGTCGCCTGGATGTTTTCTATCGCCCACCCCTTACCTTGCGAGTACACCAAATCATCGGTTTTGACGCCAAAGCATTCCTGAATTTGCTCTCGTCCTTGCTCTTCGTGCGTCACATATTCAATTGAAGGTGGCCACGGCTCACTGACTGCTGCATCTTGCAATGGAACAGATAAATCAATTATCCGCAGTTGGCCTAAAACATCATTCATGACTCACCCCTTATTCAAGTTGCATACCCTTGTGCAGCACATTATTGCACATGAGTATTCTCGGCTTCAATACCTGAACCGTGCGTGAATCCAGATGGTGACAGGTTTGGCCACGTGGAGAATGACCAAAATCTGGCCTGCCAAGCACCACCAGCATAAAAGGCGACATGAACAACCCCGATGGATTGCAAGCAATCGATGATTCCATTTTCGATTGCTGCCATACCCGACATTTCAACCATCACCGCTGATTTATGGCTATTTGAGCTTACCTTCACGAAGAGCTTATGCCGACAAATAACCGTAGTAGATCCATATGGTTGTCGTGCCTCAGACAGTGAACCTGAGCGACTCTAAACCCAACTCGAGTAAGTCACTTTGAATCGTGAGAGTCCTGCTTTGATTAAGTGGTTTAGAACGCACACCTCTGAGCTAGTTTTTCTACTGGCACTCGTCATTGTCACTTACAATTTCGTCGGCCTCAGAATCCAATTTGGTCAAGATCCTTGGATCGATTATATATTTCCTCGCGTTTTGGACTTTGACGGCGAGAAGCCGTGGCAGTACCGAATTTTGATTCCGCTCCTTTATAACCAAATATGGTCGCTACAAATCCCATTTCTCGACCTAACACGAATCGTCAAACTTATCGAAATAGCCTCAACGATAATGCTGGTGTTGGCATTCAGGTATTACCTGTCGTTGTTTATCAAGGACAAACAAGCAACTTGGATGATGTCACTGTTACTGTTTTTTGTCCTACCGTTCCATTATTTCTTTCCAGACAGCTATCACGCATTCTATTGGTTTGATACGCCTTCACTACTCTTTTTTACAGTTGGAATGATTCTGCTGTACAAGAAGAAGTGGATTTGGTTCTATCCGTTGTTCGCTGTTGCCACCTTAAACCGTGAGACAACTTGCTTTCTGACTTTTATATATCTTTTTACCGCACTGGGAAATGAGAGACTGCTGACAATTGTCTTTCACTGCGCCGCTCAATTCTTTATATGGATGATCATTAAGACTGCACTTTTCGTATTGTTTATTGATAATCCAGGGAGTCAAGCCGGCTTTGAAATATCCTTCCATGAACAAGATGTGACTCACTTGGCCGACAACTTCCATTACTTCATGAATCCAAAAAACGTGCCATCATTTTTGAGTATATTTGGGTTTGTATGGATTCCCGTCTTGTTCCTACACGGCCAAATCAAAGATCAATTCGTAAAGAGATCCTTGCTCGTATTTATCCCTCAGGTATGCGGAATGATGATCGTAGCGAACATCTACGAATTACGAATATTTTCAGAGACGATCCCTGTTTTCCTCGCTGCCTTTTGCATCATCTTGAGTGAACGGTGCTCATTTTCCAGACCACAATTACAGTGATATGCATTCATCTCCCTACGGCCCAGCCCGCTGCTAAGCGAAGTTTCAATCTCCTAAAAAACTCTCATAAGACAGCCGGCAGAGCCAAGCCGTAATAACCCGTTGAATTTGAATACTCCACACAAATAAACAGCCCCGGCTCTAAAGCCGGGGCTGTTCTTCAATAAATACCAACTCGTGGTTTACTGGCAATCAATCTCTCATTTACAGATTATTTCCTACCGGATCTCCAAGATTCACCATGCTTTGGAAGTATTCGATCACACCAGAGTCTGAAACATTTAGTGCGGGCCACTGTGGCCAGTCGAAGGTATCGTTCATGAATGGTTGCATCTGATCCCAACTGAGTACTGGAAGGTGATTCACGTCGTGATTAATAGCAACGCCTTCAATCGATCGGAAGCCGTGTGTTCTTCCATGCATCCAACCACCGTAGTGAGGCTCCATCTTGAGTGTGTTGATAAACCGATCCGCAAGTCCATTGTCTTCGAGATAGTCGGCGTATCCTGCATGGCTAAAGTCACGAACCATATCCATAACAAGCGCTTTCATCTCGACCGGGTCTTCAACAAGTCGCGCGGTTCGCTGAATGTCTGCCATGATTTGTGGATCATATTTGTCATCAGCAATCCAGCCAACTTTGGCGCCTTGCATGGCATACCAGAGACCAACACCCAGAAGGTCGTTGCCCCAAGCCTGGCTGTTATTGGTCAGAGATTCGTCAAATGCCCACTGACCAACTTCTTCGATTTCCGCTGAGGACAATCCAAAGAATGCTCGGAGATCGTTGTAGGCCAACATAGCCTCGGTCGTAATAGGGGTTCGGCCACCCACCAGTTCATCATGATGTGAGTTGTTATTCGAGCCGTGGAAGTCTCCCCAGCACGTGATATCGACAAATTCGCCCATGCACGGATCCATATGATCGTGCGGGCATGCACCCCACCCAGTAAGCATTAACGTGAAGTCATCAAAGTCGACAACAAAGTCACCATTAATGTCTGCGACATTACTTCCAGTCATGCCATAGTTGACTAAAAGAATGCTGAAGTCATTGACATCAACAACTTCGTTTTGATCGATATCTTCTGGGCACATAGACATTTCGCCTTCAGCCAAAGCATTGCTAGCAACACAAACTGGCGTCAAGGCAATAAGTCCACAAATACCACTCCTCCAAGTGCGTTTATTCATTCTTTGCTTTCTCATTGCGTACTCCTCTGCCCCACCACTTTTCCTTAGTGCGTCCCTCTCAGGTGTCGCCTTTGACTTTGGCGATTTCACCTGAATTACGTTCGTGGATTCAGCTTGTTCCTCTCTTTTGAAAAGACTTTGTGACAGATTTGACCTCTACTCAGAGGCCTAAGAGTTCAGAGCAGAAAATCTAATGCAACACTGAGCAATGCCAACACAAACAAGTAGAAATGCTTTTCATGTGCTTTAGAGCGTCATAGCGGCTGATTTCATCACTACACACCGAGTAAACGAATGATTACAAACTGTTCAAATGATCCTAATTGTTCTAGAAAATGGTAAGACAGTGCAAAATCCTACAAACGATATATTCCGTTGAAGCACTGCCTCTAGCAGTTTTGTATTGAACTTTTTAGGGGATAAAAATACACCTTTGCGGATGGTTAAGGAGAGATTTATCCGGCATCACCGGCCTTACTTCAAGACGCCGTCGCCGAAATTAAACACTCAATAGGATCGTTGCATTAATTGCAAAAAATCTAAAACCGCTCCGGCGTCACAACCGGAGCTGTTGTTTTATTCATGTCATAGCGCACCGCCTGATTTCATGGCGGCGGCTTCTTGGTCCTGGCCAATAAAGACAAAAACATCGGCGCAGTACTAGCTGCAACCTCAGATGGTGGCAGTTTGGATATCTTTGATAATCGCGATAATGTGACCTTTCAAGCTCCGCAAAAAGAAGCGGCAAGACAATGGAACAAATCGCCAAGAACGTTCGCCCAAACAAGTTTGTTGTTCCACTATTCGTATTAGCGTGGCTATTTTAGATCGTGAGCCTTTTTATCTCATGCGTTTACATGGTATACCCCGACGAAAACTCAATAGAGATGCTCGGGATTGAACTCTTTTTTATCGTTATGTTCCCTTGGGACTGGTTTGCTATTTTTCCAGCTATTTATTTCGTTATCAATATCTTGTTTCTATGGTCTCCGAAGTACTTGTTTCGATGCCTTCGCATTAAGAATACGCCCGTTTTGTATTGCTGCCTCATGGCAGTCGGCGCGGCTTTGGGATGGCATTGTTTGTTTTTTATAGCGAGAATAGAAAACGTCTACGTTGGAGGCTACCTCTGGGTGATTACGCTCACTCTTATACCAATAGCCGTCTTGCTACCGAATACCACAAAAGAAGCCGCAGAGGCTTAGCTCAACAGGAGTCGCATAATGAATTCAGAGAAACGTATTGAATCGCTCGAAGGCCAAGTCAGAACACTCAAGCGAATCGTTTACGGTGTGGCCTGCCTACTCGTGGCAGGCATTGCCTTAGCTGCGACAAATATGCAAGGCGTGCCGAACATCATTGAAGCCAAGATGTTCCGCGTAATCAATGATGACGGAAAACCAATGGCCGAACTCTTTGCAGAACATGGCGGCAATTTGGCCATCTTTAACAAGGACGAGAAAGTGGTCGTAGGAATAGGCGCCATACAAAATGGTGGCGTGTTGCAAATCAATAACAATGCCCAAAAGAAGGTGGCGGCACTCGGCGCCGATTCAGAATGTGGCATGCTCACCATCGCCAACAATGATGAGAAAACACTCGCAATAATCTATGCGACCCCAGATGGTGGCTTGTTGCAACTCAAGAACAAGGCCGAAGAGACACGTGCAGCGATCGGCGTGAATTCAGATGGTGGCCTACTTGCCATCGCCGATAAAGATGGCAAGCTGGCTGCAGAACTGATTGCAACCCCAAATGGTGGTGAGCTTGCTATCCTCAACAAGAAGTCGAAGGTCGTTGCGGAACTCACTTCGGAGCCAGATGGTGGCGCGCTGATCATTAACAGCAACGACGGCAAAACAAACTTCAAAGCACCACCATCAAAGGAAATCGACTAGGGCCGATCAGCCCCGCGTGATCGGCGATCGCCTCGGTCAGGCTCTTCAGATCGCCGGTTCCGCCTGCGACTCTTATCATCCATGGGTCGCTCGCCCATCTTGATGGCTTCCTCCCATTCCACGCCGAGGTTCTTTCCAAGTTCAACGTGCTCCTTGTAAGGGAGTTTCGCGAAGGAAGAATCAAAAGCCTTAAGAGCAAGTAAGAGCGATATGCATTGGTCGGCCAAAGGTTGTTCTACGTCTATTGTTCCAATCACCGTCGCGTTTCGGCCAAACGGTTCCGACTGCACAACAATCACCCCGCGATCAGCAACAGGCGCGTCCTGAATAAGCTCACGGATTTCGGCACTGGTTGCGAAATCCCAGTGGAATCGACCAACAATCCCATTTCTCCAAGCGAGTGGGCGGAGCGCCTGTTCAAGTTTCGTCTGTTGCTCACTATCCGAGGCCCAGGCAATGACGAGCGGCCGCTCATCGCATGCACTGGCATTTACCGCTTCGCGAAGGCTGCTGAAGTCCGGCGTGTGCGCCGGCTCCTTCATTGTGACACCTGGGTATTGACGAGCGATCTCCATCAATCCCTTCGGCACCGACCGTACATCAAAAGCGAACCTCATCGATCGTGATTGCTTCGTGAGTTTCGTTTCTCCATCAGGCGCAAACACTGCAAAAGCAGTATTGAGCAATTCGCCCTCATTGAGACGCTTCACCATCGCCATGGTCTCTTCATTCTCGTAGGCGTCGAGGCGAACACACACAAAATTTCGGGTCGCTTCGATGAACTCAGGAGTGAATTCTCGTTCTTCCGTAATGGTGTACCCCGGGCAGAAGACCCCAGATACCCCTTGACAAGAAACGCGAGCAAACTCAAGCATGATTGGACGCTGGCTTCGCTCCGCTTCCACAAGCGCCACATCCCAACTGCCATACCATGCGACGCCTGGTTCTGAATTGCTAACCTCCGCCGCATGAACTGCGGAAAGGACCGCGACTGCGAAACATATCGATAATGGCATCAGTGAGACCTTCCTAAAAAGCAACCGATTCTTATAAGAACTTCGTTTTCGGCTCAATCACAAGATGTTCGAAACAGATTAACAATGGGCCGCTTCTACTATGAGGTATTTGTTGCAAAACCGGCTGGCGTGGACAAATTTTCTAATATCTTTTAGCTAAACACACCGCCTAGGTATCCTTTATTAGGAAGCTCACGACCACCAGTGCGTCTGAGGACCCCATATCCCCCATTTGTCACCATTTTAACTAAGAAACAGCGTTCCTTATGCTCCGGTGTTTGGTTTAATGGACCAACATGAGGACCTCGAGGGGAGAAGAGGAATGAAGACCATGGTTCGACCCTTCAGCATGTTGGCTAAGTGCCTGAGACATCAGCGTCTGTTCACGGCTGTGATCTTGTTTCTATTGGCACTCATGCCCAGCCAATCCAAGGCCGATGAAGGGCTGCTCGATCGCCATCGCGCGACCGATGTACGTGTTGTGACATGGAACACCTACAACAAACTTCGCCCTGACGGCACTGGCGACTATGCGGCGAGACTTCCTCGATTTGCGCGCGTTCTTCAAGCGATTGATCCAGATGTCATTGTCTTCCAAGAGATAGGTACCGGATCGGCCGTCGCGGCTCTGCCTGCATGGCTCAGTGCCAACCTTGATCCAGGAACTTGGTATGTCCTTGAAGGTATGGATACAGGAATACGAAATGCGATCGCATCGCGATTCCCGTTACAGCTTCAGCGCACTGATACAACACCTGCAAGTTCAACACGAGGCGTCACCATGGCGCTCGTCGACTGCCCAGACACCAGGGGCATGACCGACCTCTACCTTCTTGCTGTCCATATGAAAGCTCAAGAGGATTCTGAAAGCGAAGCCAAGCGACAGCGCCATTGTGACGCCATTGCCAACTGGCTTGGCGATGCCCGAACACCCGGAGAGGATTTTGATGATCTTCCCCAGGACACACCAATGGTTGTTGTCGGTGACATGAACTTCTATCTAGAAGGCGGCCAGCCGGAGCTCACCCTTCGCACAGGTGAGATCCAAGATGAGGGGACCTTCGGCCAAAGCATCAAGGGTGATTGGGACAACAGCGATCTGACCGACCCTCAACCCATTGACCCCATCACTGGAGAAGCATGGACGCTCTGGAATTGGGAGTCCAGGACAGATCGCTTCATCTATACAGATTCTGTCGTAGACCTTGGGAATACATTCATCCTGAACACGATGATGCTCTCGCGAAACCTACTGAACGAGTACGGCCTCGTTGACACAGACACAACAAGAGACATGACGTCTGATCACCTTCCGGTGGTGGTGGACTTTCGCCCACGGCTGGAGTGCACCGGTGATATCAACGGTGATCTGATCGTCAATGTCGATGACTTTAGCCAGTTCCTCGTTCAGTTTGGCCAGACAGGAGTGAATCTAAGTGCCGATCTCGATGGAGATCTCGATGTTGATATCGAAGACTTCTCTGTCTTTCTTATTCATTTCGGCATGACATGCACGCTGCCGCCTGCAGGCTGACTGGGTATTCACATCACTTGGGGTGGGAAACATAGATAAAGATAAAAAAGAAGTTAGCGAACTTGTTCCCAATCCAGATAATGACAGGCTCGTGCTCGGCGAAGCCGATGGTATGACCACCTTCCACAAACCAAAAAAGAAGCCGCCAGGAATCAATCCGACGGCCCCGGTTTCAAAGCCGGGGCCGTGTCTTTAAGTAAGCCTCCTACTGCCGGAACTTAGTACGATATATCCTTGGGAAGTATTCATACTTATAAAGGGGGCCAGCCATTACCACTTCACAGAACAAACCACGCAAAGGCTTATGGATTACTGCGATTGTGCTATTCATATTGTTCGCGATCACATTGTTATCTTTCTTAATTACCGCCATAGGTATTGCCATTTGGGATTCGAACAACTCATGGGCAGGATTTGCACTTATTCCTTTGTTTCTGTGGGTGTTATTCTTTACAGTGCTGAGCTTAGTATTTAGCGGCATCGCGATAAAGTGCAGCGCTTACCAGAGATCATCAAAAATTATGTTCAAGATAGCCATAGCGGGCCCCTAGGACTGTTCGTCTTGTGGTACCTAGTAATGGGTACCTAGTAATGTTTGCCCTTGTTGGCTTAGGAGTATATCACCCCAGCTGAGAACCAATTTAAATAGCAAAGAAAATCACTACGTGAATCTCTTTTGCATACTTGCGCATCGGCAGCAGTCGCAGTCCATCAACTCCCGACGACATCAACGGCAGACAACTAAGACAGACGGGCAGCATTTGATACTTACAACGGAGATCACACCACAATGGTCAATCGTATGAGGATGTTTTTGAAGACGCGCATGAGCACACGCGCGTTTATCATCTGGATCACACTTATAATTGTCGGAGGCTTGTGCGTGTTTATTTTTATAATAGCGATAGACGTTTTTTCGTCTTTTAACGCACACTAGTATCTGGGCCTGACATGTCATTTCACCATGTGTACTGTGGTCAAGTGTTGCAAAGCAACGAAATGTTGCTTCATTTGTTATTCGATGGTGTCCTGCTCTGGGGCTCATTGCTGGAGTTTTTTAGCGTGGGCCCATGCGTGTCATTACATACAAAACACACAAGATTTAAGTACTAAAGAGTGCGATACAGTGCCTGGAAGATCGTCAAGTTGTGGGTTACTAAATGGGTTGAGCTTCATAGGCATCAATAGTACCGACCCAACGGATGTGATGGCGGTGCTTACCATGGCTCAACAGGCCCATCATTGCATGTATACAGACACACTTCTCGTTTGCTTCAAACGTATTCCAGAATCAGTACAACACTTTCTCTTCTAGCAATTCGACATCCGCAAAGTGGCCACACTCAGGACACGTTTGCGTTTCTATACTCGCCGCGTGATAGCCACAGCGCACACAAATCGGTATCTGATGTTCTTTTCGCATGAGTGATCTGATCTGTATTCTCCGAACTTGCCGTTGGCGGCGTATATAGAAGGCGAGCCAAGTTGCGAAGCACGCTAACATCAACCATACCAATTCACTCATCGCTCCAAAGCTCATCATAATAATGAGCCACACTAAGCCCCCGACCACAGGCAACCAATCTGCCAATAGAATGCGCCACCTCAGTCTTTTTTTGACTGACCGTACTACCTCTTGACGCGATACAGTTTCTGGAAGATCGCGAAGTTCGGGAATGCGAAAGGGATTGAGCCTCATAGGCATGAATAGTAACGACCTAACGGGTTTGACAGCCCTGCCCCGCTGCGATTGCGTTTGCAACACGCCAATAACCAGAGAGCGCCGGTGTTAAAGCCGGGGCTGTGTCTTTAAGGAGCCCCCTACTGGGCTCGACGTTTTCGCAGAGCGGGAACACGAGACTGGGCTCGACGTTTTCGCAGAGCGGGAACACGAGTCTGGGCTCGACGTTTTCGCGCAGCGAAAACGCAGGTCTTTCCTGACGTTTTCGCAGAGCGAAAACGCGAAGCACAGGCCCGGCGCCAGCCGGGCCGTTTCACATCGCTTGGGATGGGAAACATGGACCATGAAAAAAGCGGCGCTGGAATCGAAGATTCACAGCGCCGCTTTAAGTGGGCCATACTGGGCTCGAACCAGTGACCTCTTGTGTGTCATACAAGCG
>JAQWNP010000013.1 GCA_029268515.1 Phycisphaerales bacterium
ATTCTTCTGGCCTCCTCAATCATGGTGAGCCTCTCTGCCTGCGCAACTAGTATTTCAGGCACCTGGCAAGGTCGAGACGCCACCGACGATCGTCCCTTTAGCTTTGGTGCGGTGACCTTTGCTCCTGACGGAACCTACACTGCTGAAGCGAAGTACGGAGACAAGATCCGCGCCGTCACTGGCACCTACAAAATCTCCGGCGACGAAATCATGCTGTACGGTCAACCCTTCGGCGAGCGAACCTACGAACTGAAGAGGGTGAAAGACGGCTTGGTCTTTACCGACGCAAAGAGTCAGCAATCGATGACACTCGATCGTTTTCGTTGAGAAACATCTCTCAGGAACATCAAAGAGCTCATGACATTGTCCTCGCTGACATTGCGTTTTTGATCGGCGCTTACACATAACTGTTTGCTCTTATGCATAAGATCTGTGTTCAACTCGTGATCCAAGCACTGGCATTCATATGGCTACTTACAGTCTTGGCAATCACTGCTTCGTCTGCCCACGGCAACGAGACTTACACCCTTGACAACGGCCTTGAGGTCACGCTGATCGACGCCCCTGGGGCGAAGCTGGCCGCCATCGTCGTGCTGTATGACATCGGTGGTGACCATGACCCACCAGGCAAGTCAGGGTTAACCCATGTACTAGAGCATATCTATGTGACGGCCGCGACCGACCAGCAAGAAGCTCGAGATGTCCAGGAATACGTCCAGCAGTATCCCGCCGGCTGGAATGCACAGACCGGAGCGCAGTACACCATCATCGCCACCGTGTTTGGCAATGATCGCCTTGAGCATGAGCTACGCGATGCCGCAGCTCGCATGCACAATCTGCGTATCGCCCCGTCAGATCTGAATCGAGAAGTTCCTCGCGTGATCGAAGAAGTCAGCAACATGTTCGAAGGGCACCCGCAGTTATCTGCGTTCAACAACGGCATTGAACTGGTACGCCCATCACTCCATAGCGGACGTCGCAGCGGAGCCCCCGATCAAGTTCGCAACATCACGCTCACAGATCTGAAGACGTTCTATAAGAATCACTATCGACCTGTTAATGCCCGACTGATCATTGCCGCAGCAAATGTGAACCGCCTTCGGCCATTGATCGAGGCCATGTTTGCAACGATCGAGTCAGGCACCAACATCGGATCGATCCCACCGCGACCCAAACCGGCACATGACATCAATGAAGTCATCACTGTGCGCGCCAGCCGTGCGCCCGCGGCGCTCCCATCGGCAGCGGTCGTTGCCCTGCGATCACCGCCAGTGAACGATGATGCCTATGCGACGTTCCTCATCGTGGCCGGCCGCCTCTTTTTGTCGTCTGACATGATGACGGCAGCACCAAAGGCATCGGTGCAGTATCCAATCATGGATGCCCCCGAAACGCTGGTCATCACCACGACCGTCCGTGATGGCGAGACAATAGAACATGCGCGATCGCGCGTTGATGCGCTCGTACATAGCGCGCTGCATGATCCCGTGACACCGCAGGACGCCGCATGGGTTGAAACCAACTTCGGCCAGATGCTTGGCCTGACCACTATTCACCCGATGATGACTGCGCAAAACCCCTACTTCTCTGCATTTGTTACAGGGCGTCAAGCCCAAATGGGCGTGGACGGAAATACCTTGCGTCAGCAGCTTCGGGGGGTCAGCGATGAAGAACTTGCAGCGCTGCGCGACTGGATCAACGCCAACACGGCCCAGGCTCGGTTGAATGTGATTCCGGGCATCAAAGCGCCGCGAGACACTGACCACCGCTGAGATGAGATTCGATCAATAATGGTTACTGACTAGATATCAAGCGGCGTTTCTGCATGTTCATGAACCACACCAGCACAGCAGCCACCATGTAACAAGTATCGCAAGTAAGAGTGTTGGCAAAGGGTTCATCCATTGCTGGGTTAAAAGTCAGAGCAACCAGCGTGTTGAACAAACGAATTACTTGAAAAAGTTCAGGAAATTCATATTGGGAAATTTCCAAGCGGCAATAGCAATACCAATGATCCAGAGAATGACCCACTCCGGCGTCGTCACAGTGGTCCCAAATGCAATCTGTTTAATTAACGCCCAGATAAATAACATGACCAAGGCAAAAGCGAGTCCAAAAAGCACCCATCCGACGTAGGTTCCCACACCTAAGTCAGAAGAACGCTCTGAATCTGATGAATGTTGTTCGGGCTTCTTTTCAACCATTTGACTTGTCTTCTCTATGAGCACCAGCAGGTCTAAGACTTCTGACGCCTTTAGCTGACCATACCCTCAACGTGAAAGAGCTTGTTATAAATCTTCCACTGACCTTCGACTTCTAACATCCCAAAAGTATCAATAAAAATCATTCCCAAATAAGACTCGCGTAGACGCACACAGGCCGTCTGCCCTGCAATGTCACACGAGAGAATCTCAAGCATCTGCTCGGCCTTTGATTCTTCGGGTGAAGGCTGCTGTGAAGCAACAAAACCAGCGAACTCTTCAACGTCCATCTCATGCAGACCATCAGGCAGATAGCCAGTGATCTTTGCATTCTCATGAAAGACAGCGCGTACCTCGTCTGGATGAGAGGTATACAGACTCTGGTAATACCGCTCAACGCATTTCCTAATATCACTGGTTGCGCTCATAAAGGGATCCTCAATAGAAGTCACAAACAAGAACTACGCGTTTATACATTGCAGATATGCACTGGCAACCAATGTAATTAAATCCAATCAATAATTATTATTGGCTAGATATCAAGCGGCGTTTCTGCATATTCATGAACCACACCAGCACAGCGCCCAAGACAAATGCAATGACAAGCAACAGTCCAAGCCGCCAGGCCAAAAGGTTCACAATCATGCTTGCGGTTTGATCTGCCTCTTTGGCTGCGTTTTTTATGGATCGATCAACACGATCGATCACACTCTCTATCTCTGGAGAACTGATTAGATTCTGCAACGAGATTGAGGCCTCTGTGATCCCATCGACTGCGGCCTTCAATTCAACAAGCGTATCTTGACTGTCACCAGGATCAGATGCCACCGCTGTTGAGAATCCAAACATCTCATCTAAGACCAAGGTCGTAGTCTCAACCTGAAGCGTCAGCTCATTCAAAGATGTGATTGCTACAGCAAGACTATCAAGCGTCTGCCCCCCACTCTCAAAGGTCTGTAGTAATGAGTCGTTGATCGTGAGCAATTCTTCCGATTGACCATCAAGAGATTCCAAGAGTATCAATGACTCTTCTCTGACCCGCGTGGGAAGCTGATCAACCACATTTTCTAGTTTTGCGACTTCGTCTGAGATTCTTGCAAAGTTGACACTCAGCTGCTCCAAGTCTTTGAGCACTGATCCAACCTGGGGACTGGAAAGGACCTCAAGCACAATCATCTCACCTTGGTGCCCCAAATCACTTGGCAGCCGATCAACACGATCTGCAATTCTGCGCGCTTCGAGACCCATTTCAGCAGCCGTTCGAGAGATGCTGTCTACCGCTGCAAATGGGGCAAATGGAAGACCGAGCACACTCACGAGACCTGTCGTTTTACTTTCATTGATAAGCACCGGCGTCTTGGAAACCCGCATTCGCTCGGGATCAATAAAATCCTCTGCTTCCTCATCTAACCGAGCCTGCTCTCGAATCTTCCCATCGAGCTGACCGAATAGAGAGGGCTGAGTCCATCGCCTTGCAATCTCGCGAATGCGATTGAGAATATGAGAAATACCATTGGCGCTCACCAGAAGACTGTGACGCTTTTCATATTGCCATCGCCATGCATTCAATCGATAGGCGTCGTACCAGAGCTCAATGAGCGCCTCAAATGAATCCGGCTGAGCATACGCCTCCGTGAACTTTAGCTCAATGAGCATAACCAAGCTGCGAATGGTCTCAAGCTGCTCCGCATTCCCGTCAGCTGCTCGGACGGCATTGGTCTTGAGTCGCGCGATGGTTCGCTCGAAATACACCATGAACTCTCCAAGTTCATCACGTAGGCGTTCTTGTGGGTCACTGGCGCCCTGGGTGGTCAGTCGAGCCGCCCGGGTAAATTCATCTTCAGTGGATTGGCTCGATGAACAAGACGAAAAAACCCCTGCTATTGCCAAGATGAGAATGGTGTTGAAAATCCGAATAACAATGCTTCCCTTACACAGCCCTCAAATGATCGGCCGGCCTAAGACCAGCCCACGCCACATACCCATCTACTATAAGCAATACATCAAGAAATTGATGGGGCAGCGTTAACACCTGTGTGCCAGATAATAAAGCATGGCCATCTTGAAAATCGAAGAAGCCACTTGACAGGCTTAAGAGCAGGGCTTGTTCCAAGTCGTGTGGGAACAACTGGTCAGCACAGAGACAAGACGGCCGCCACATCGTGCCTGAGCGCGAGGCAATCAGCCAACATCAGAATTCTTGACTCAATCCAGAATTGTAGATACAACCTCTATATGCATGGCACATGCACAGAACTTCTTCGCAACCATGGCCTTCAGGTCACCACTCAGCGGGTGGCCATCTTGGAGTCTGTGTCTAAGCACCCCCACTGCACTGCCGATACCGTCAAATCAGATGTCCGCCATCGCATTGGCTCGATCTCTCATCAGACCGTATACGACGGTCTCGGAGCGCTTGTTCAACACGGACTGCTGCGGCGTATCCAACCCGCTCACTCGCCGGCTCGATTCGAAACCAGGACCGAAGACAACCATCACCATCTTATCTGCCGATCATGCGGACACATGATCGACGTGGACTGCCGGCGTGGATGCGCCCCCTGCCTCGAACCAACAGACACCGCTGGCTTCGATATCGACGAAGCCGAAGTCATCTACTGGGGCCATTGCCCCAAATGTCGTCGCACCAACAATACCTAAGTACCAAACGATCGCTAAGACCAAGCAAAGAGAAATCTATGACTGACACGACTACAAAATGCCCCGTCCTCTCAAACACCATGAGTTCTACCCAGGGACGTCGAAACAATAGCGACTGGTGGCCCAACCAACTTGACCTTTCCATTTTGCATCAGCACTCCCAAAAGTCCGACCCCATGGGCGCGACATTTGACTATGCAAAAGAATTTAACACACTCGATCTCAAGGCAGTCAAGAAAGATCTTCACGCGCTAATGACCGATTCGCAGGAATGGTGGCCAGCCGATTACGGACATTACGGCCCGTTCTTTATTCGCATGGCTTGGCACTCCGCTGGCACCTACCGCATTCATGATGGCCGGGGTGGCGGTGGCTCGGGTACGCAGCGCTTCGCGCCGCTGAACAGCTGGCCAGACAATGTGAACCTTGACAAGGCCCGGCGCCTGCTCTGGCCAATCAAGAAGAAATATGGCTCAAAGATCTCATGGGCCGACCTGTTTATTCTGACCGGTAACTGCGCTATCGAATCAATGGGGCTTAAGACATTTGGATTCGGCGGTGGCCGCGTCGATGTCTGGGAACCCGATACAGATGTCGACTGGGGGCCAGAGACAAAGTGGCTTGGTGACAATCGCTACTCAGGCGATCGCGTACTGACCAGTCCGCTCGGCGCTGTTCAGATGGGACTGATCTATGTGAATCCCGAAGGTCCAAACGGAACGCCTGATCCGATCGCCTCAGCTCGAGACATCCGAGAAACATTTGCACGCATGGCTATGAATGATGAGGAGACCGTGGCACTGGTTGCCGGCGGACACACCTTTGGAAAAACACATGGCGCTGCCCCTGATTCTGAATTCCTAGGGCGCGAACCTGAGGCTGCACCAATCGAGCAGATGGGTCTAGGCTGGAAGAATTCTTTCGGCACCGGCGTTGGTGATGACACCATCAGTTCTGGTCTTGAGGGTGCCTGGACAGCCACACCAATAAAGTGGGACAACAGCTACTTCGATACGCTTTTTGACTACGAATGGCAGCTGGTCGAAAGTCCTGCCGGCGCCAAGCAATGGATACCAACCGACGCTGCCGCACAAAAAACCGTGCCCGACGCCCATGATGCAACAAAGACGCACGCGCCGATGATGCTGACCACCGATCTTGCCCTGCGTATGGATCCGATTTATGAGCCAATCGCAAGGCACTTCCGCGAAAATCCAGAAGCGTTCGCAGATGCTTTTGCCAGAGCGTGGTTCAAGCTCACCCACCGTGACATGGGACCACAAGCCCGCTACCTAGGACCAGAGGTGCCCACTGAAACCTTGATCTGGCAAGACCCAGTCCCGGAAGTTGGCCATGAACTTGTCAATGAAACTGACATCGCCGGCTTGAAAACGTCACTACTCGACTGCGGCCTTTCTCCACAGCGACTGGTGATGACTGCATGGGGTTCAGCGTCCACCTATCGTGGAACTGACAAGCGAGGCGGGGCCAACGGCGCTCGTATCCAGCTCTTTCCTCAAAAGGACTGGGATGTCAACGAACCAGTTGAACTACACACAGCGATGGCTGCTCTTGAAAAAGTCAGAGCAACTTTCAATAGTGCCCAGACTGGAAACAAGAATATCTCACTGGCTGACTGCATTGTGCTTGGTGGCTGCGCCGCCATCGAGCAGGCAGCCGAAAAAGCTGGTGTCAACGTCACCGTACCCTTCCGACCTGGCCGTACCGATGCCACCCAAGAGATGACCGATGCTCACTCATTTGCAGTGCTTGAGCCAGCTTCCGATGGCTTCCGCAACCACGCCAATCCAAATGACCCACGTCACGGCGAAGCCATTTTGATTGATCGTGCATCCCTCCTCACGTTGACCGCGCCTGAAATGACCGTCCTTATCGGCGGGATGCGAGCCATGGGCGCCAACACCGGCGACTCCAAGCTTGGCGTTCTGACTGACCGCGTGGGAACACTCTCCACTGACTTCTTTGTCAATATTCTTGATACTGACATTGAATGGTCTCCCTCGAAACAGTGCGAGCACTTTTACGAGGGCCGCCAACGAGCGACAGGCAAAGTGAAGTGGACCGGCAGTCGTGCTGATTTAGTCTTTGGATCAAACTCACAACTGCGAGCACTCTCTGAGGTCTATGGCAGCAATGATGCAACCAAAAAGTTCGTGCACGATTTTGTCATTGCCTGGGATAAGGTGATGAATCTTGGCCGATTCGACTGATTAAAAGATCAGATATTCGACTGACTTTGAACGACGACCCCAAAAGGGGTCGTCGTCTTTAACCAAGCGATGACAAAAACGTCTCTGCAATACGCAAATGCGCTTCTCTCTTTTCACTGTCCATTTTCTTTGCCATAGCGCACATCATTGACCAACGCGGATTGCGAGCTAGTTCTTCGACATGGTTCCAAATCCAACGCCAATACAAACCATCCCAGATCGCCGTCCAATCACCCGCCGAGTGATTACTCATCTTGCGAATGTACGAAGAGCCCGAAAAGTAGGGTTTGGTGGTAATGAGTCCCCCATCAGCATTCTGGCTCATCGCATACACGTTAGAAACCATCACCCAGTCATAACTGTCAACAAACATTTCCATAAACCAGCGATAGATTTCATCAGGGTCAAACTCACAGAGAAACATAAAGCCGCCGAGCACCATGAGTCTTTCAATGTGGTGACAATAGCCAGTTTCAAGCACCCGATCCAACACATCATCCAAAGGATCAATGCCAGTTGTGCCATCGTAAAAGCATGCGGGAATGCGACATACGTGTCCCCAATGATTGGTGGTGCGCATCGTTACACCAAGATCTTCATAGGTCGCACGCATAAACTCGCGCCAACCAATCAACTGCCGAACAAAACCTTCAATCGAATTCAGCGGGATTTCGTTTCTTTCGGCATGCTTAAGGACTGCTTCCAAAACGCTCTTTGGGGTAAGAAGACCGATGTTGAGCATCGGAGTCAGCACGCCATGCCAAAGTGTGTTCTCTCCCTTAACGATCGCATCTTCATAGTCACCAAACATCGCCAACCGTTGCTCAAGAAATGCGTCTAGCCATTGCTGTGCGCCTTTATGCGATGTTGGATAGATCAGTTCATTAAGCCTGCCAGGATTTTTTGGATAGCGATCTAAAACGTATTGGCGAGCCGCTTTATCAACTTCCGTTTGTTTTATCTCTGGCAGCTTGGGAATCGCTCCCAACATTTTCTTTGGCACTTTCTTTCGATTGTCTTTATCAAAGCTCCATTGACTCCCAATCGGCTCATCATTTTCCATCAGTACATCGAAACGTCGACGCTGATGCTTGTAGAAATCGGCCATATACCAACGCTTCTTAGTTTTCCGATAACGCTGATTCTCCTCCGAGGTATTGAGAAACATCGGCGTATCTAAAAACCGCAACTGCAACGAAAAGGCTTCGCAATATCGGCAAAGACGACGTTTAAGAAGATAATCATGTGGCTCAGCCACAAGTATCTGACGCTCTTTGAGATTTTTCAGATACGTCTCAAGCATATTCACGCCAGGCGCATGTTCAACGTAATCTACTGATGCGCCACTTTCTAGAAGCCGCTGCTCATAGGCTTTCATGCTCGCTCGATGCAGCCACAACTTTTGCCGATGGAAGGCCAGAGAATGGCAATGATCACCAAAGAATAGCCCATCCTCAATCAGTGCAATTCGTGAAGGCGCAAGGCTGCAGCCTGGGTGCTCATCAAACAATTGGTGCGGAAATATTAGAAGTGTCTCTTTGGGGGGCATCATTCTTTTTTAGCTATGAGCTTTCAATATAGGAGAAGATCCGTCGATTTATGGGAAACAACATGTGCCCGATCGCCTGACTAACTGCGACTCAGATTGTGACGTCCGCACCACCTTGACGAGCACTTTCCATTATTGCATCGATGATGCGCTGGGTGTCGAGCGTCCATCGTGGCCACTGTGGATCAAGCGGCACCTCACCAACTGCAATACGTGAGAATGACTGAATCATCTCAGCTTCTTGCACACAGTGATCCACCACAATTCTTTCAAATGATTCATCGATCAACGTATCAGCATTTTTCAGAATAGGGTCTTGGTGAATCTCGAATACGGCTTCGGTGGCATTCCCATGAACAAAATCATGAATCCAGATTGATCCACGATCACCGATGATCTCGACCCACTGCCGAAGAGGATGTCTATATGAGCACTGAAAGTGACAAACAAGTGGCCCTTGATCACCAGCAAACTCCAATTCTCCACTGGTATGAATGGGAACCCCGTCATGAAGCTCATGATGACGCGCACGCACAAGAGTCGGCATGCCGCCCATCACTACCAGTGAAATTCGCGCGTTGTACCATGCGATATCACCAACACAGCCCAGCGGCTCAGTTTCCCTCGACGTGCGTATGTTTGAATGCATAAACGCATCATCAGCAAGGAACGTAAATGTTGAGTTGATCATACTCGGGGCCGGTCCGATGTCTCCAAGTCGTTCAAGCACACGTTGCAATCGATGATGGTGCATAAACATGACACCGTCCATGAACTGCACTCCAGCCTGGTGACAGGCCGCAATGATCTCTTGA